>NZ_FNOL01000008.1:0-256202 GCF_900106655.1 Variovorax sp. YR634 | reverse complement strand
GTTATGCGACCTGGTGTAAGTGTGCCCGCGCTGTTCGAACCTTCTGTCTAGGAGGCGAAGCTAGAGGGCGGTAGCGAACGTCGGCTTGTGGCCGAATGTAGCTGGATAGGTCGCCCGGACAAAGGGAGCGAAGCGGAAGCTCACATCGTCGAGAAGCAGTCGTTCAACCACGCCAGCCGGTAGGCGATGGAGATGACTGCTTAAGAGTTTGACCAGCAAACTTCGAGAGTGGCTGAATGAAAGCCGGGTATAGGCCAGCGCTTGCCTTCAAACCGGCTCGCAAGAGCCAGAAAGGCTTCAGTAGCCCGAAATATCGCACGCCGCCGAAATGTGGCATCGCGTAGAAGGTAAGCAGCGTTAGAAATTTCGATCTTGAGGTTGACGAATTGAGGGTTGACCCCGGAGCGTAGTGGATGGCTATCCAGTGCGACTTTCCCTGCGTGATAGTCTAGGTCCCACGCATGCCAGATGGCTTCCATTTCTACAACACGACTCAGAAGAGTGGCATCGACTGGCGCGAGGTCAAAAATTCCAGACCGAGGCGTAGAACTACTTTCATGAAGCCAAAAGTAGTGTGGCATGCCTGCGAAATCGGCAACCCCTTCCCATGGCAGTTCGATCTCTCCGTCATAGTCAAAGTAGCTATAAACGCGTTCGGCCATCAAAGTCTCCGTGCCCCAAAATGTCGACTCCTGGCCGCATTGTGCCGGCTCGGCGAGCGACCGGTTCTGGCCGATAGTACCCATTCGCGCAAGGCCGAGGGATGTCGGCAATCGCTGCAAAGCAGACGCTCGCATTGTCTGTCGACGATCAGCATGGAGCGCATAGCTGCCACCGAGGCTTACCCCACAAGCAGCCTCAACCGAACCGAATTCCCTCCATCACGAAGGCTTCAGCCGTCGTACCCCAAAGAACCCCGCTCTCTAGGCGGGCCGCGAAACCTGCAGCCCGCGGACCAGCCGCTAACCGCCAGCCTCAGGCGCCCCACGTCGCGCCTTCTCACTCACCTGAAACAGCTCCCCAGCCTTGCGAGCCAGCTCAGCCGCAAGCCAAAGCAAGTTGTCCAATCGTCGAGGCCCATCCCCGCTGCACCAGTCGATGTCTTCCCCGTGGCAGACCCACAGAAGAGCTTCGAGTTGAGAGAGGGTGTTTTCGAGAAGATCCGCCGGGTCTTGGGCGTTGTCTTCGGAAGCTACCGGCGTGCGAGGCCGGGCTATAGTCTTGGTAGCCATTTTTGTGCGGTTCCTTGAGAGGTGATTGCACGAACTTGGTTAGACGGTCGGGGTGCTAGTAACACCTCGGCCGTCGCCTTTTGATACCTCGCATTTGCATCGCTGCTTTCGCACCGACGACCTGCCGCGAGGCAAGCAGCCTTCAAACATCTCGGTGGCTGGGTGTGTTGCGCCTTTCTTCTTCCCTTGGTGGGGTATCGAGTGACAGGGGCATCCACTCTAGAGAAGAACCCGGCGAAGTAAGCGTTCCATGCGGCATGAAGTCTCGGCGACTGCCAACAAATGCAGCTTCCGCAGCGGCTCTGAACGATCACCCCGTCGGCGTGAGCGTCGCCCCGGATGCGAGCTGAAAGACTCAGTCCATCCAGGACCGCGCCCGGTCCAGATGCTCCCGGCACTCGCGCACCATGCGCTCGAGCAGCTCGGCACAAGTCGGAATGTCGTCGATCAGCCCGATGCACTGCCCGGCCGAGACCACGCCGTTGTGCACCTCGCCAGACTCCAGCGCCGCACGGCCCCGCGCACCGGCCACCAGCGGTCGCACGTCCTCGAACTCGCAGCCGCCCGGGCGGTTCTCCGTGGCTACCACCTCTTCGGAGATGGCGTTGCGGAACACGCGCGCCGTGTTGTGCAGGGTGCGGAACATCAGCTTCGTGTCGCGCTCGGTCGCCTCGACCAGCGCCTGCTTGATGTTGTCGTGGATCGGCGCTTCCTTCGTCACGCAGAAGCGCGTGCCCATGTTGATGCCCTCGGCGCCCAGCGCCAGCGCGGCGGCCATGCCGCGCCCGTCGGCGATGCCGCCCGAGGCGATGATCGGAATGCGCAGCTTGCGCGCCGCCACCGGCAGCAGCACCAGGCCGGGCACGTCGTCCTCGCCCGGATGGCCCGCGCATTCGAAGCCGTCCACCGATACGGCATCGACGCCATTGCGTTCCGCCGATAGCGCATGGCGCACCGAGGTGCACTTGTGCACGATCTTCACGTCATGGCGCTTCAGCGCCTCGATGAAGTCCTTCGGGCTGTTGCCCGCGGTCTCCACGATCTTGATGCCGCTGTCGATGATGGCCTGCACGTACTCCGCATACGGCGGCGGCTTCACGGCGGGCAGGATCGTGAGGTTCACGCCGAAGGGCTTGTCGGTGAGCGTGCGGGTGCGCGCGATTTCGTTGCGCAGGTCGTCGGGCGTGGGCTGCGTCAGCGCGGTAACGATGCCGAGGCCCCCGGCATTCGACACGGCCGCGGCCAGTTCGGCGCGGCCGACCCATTGCATGCCGCCCTGGATGATCGGGTAGCGGATGCCGAGCAGTTCGGTGATGCGGGTCTTCATCGTCGAAGACCCCTTACAGCGCCTTCACCAGTTCCGGCACGGCCGTGAACAGGTCGGCCACGAGGCCGTAGTCGGCCACCGAGAAGATCGGGGCTTCTTCGTCCTTGTTGATCGCCACGATCACCTTGGAGTCCTTCATGCCGGCCAAGTGCTGGATCGCACCCGAGATGCCCGCTGCGATGTACAGCTGCGGCGCGACGATCTTGCCGGTCTGGCCCACTTGCCAGTCGTTGGGGGCGTAGCCTGCGTCGACGGCTGCGCGGCTGGCGCCAAGGCCCGCGTTGAGCTTGTCGGCCAGAGGGGCCATCACTTCGGTGAACTTCTCTGCGCTGCCGAGGGCTCGGCCACCCGAGACGATGATCTTGGCTGCGGTCAGCTCGGGGCGCTCGCTCTTGGTGACTTCACGGCCCACGAAGCTGCTCTTGCCGCTGTCTGCGACGCCTTCGGCCGTTTCGACGGCTGCGCTGCCACCCGTGGCTGCTGCGGCATCGAAGCCGGTCGTGCGCACCGTGATCACCTTGGTTGCGTCACTGCTCTGCACGGTGGCAATAGCGTTGCCAGCATAGATCGGGCGCTCGAAGGTGTCGGGGCTGACAACCAAAGTGATGTCGCTGATCTGGGCCACATCGAGCTTGGCAGCCACGCGCGGCGCGACGTTCTTGCCGTTGGCGGTCGAGGGGAACAGGATGTGGCTGTAGTTGCCGGCGATGGCCAGGACTTGAGCTGCGACGTTCTCGGCGAGGTTCTCAGCCAGGCTGGGGCTGTCGGCCACGATGACTTTGGAGACTCCGGCGATCTGTGCGGCGGCCTTGCCGGCTTCGGCTGCATTGGCACCGGCCACCAGCACGTGGACATCGCCGCCGCAGGCGAGTGCAGCAGTCACGGTGTTGAGGGTCGCGGGCTTGACGGTCGCGTGGTCGTGTTCGGCAATAACAAGTGCGGTCATGTTCAGATCACCTTCGCTTCGTTCTTCAGTTTGTCCACCAGCGTTGCAACATCGGGCACCTTGATGCCGGCACCGCGCTTCGGAGGTTCCGAGACCTTCAGGGTCTTCAGGCGCGGCTTGACGTCCACGCCCAGGTCTTCGGGTTTGAAGACGTCGAGCTGCTTCTTCTTGGCCTTCATGATGTTGGGCAGCGTGACGTAGCGCGGCTCGTTCAGGCGCAGGTCGGTGGTGATGACGGCCGGCAGGCTCAGGGAGATGGTTTCCAGGCCGCCGTCGACTTCACGGGTGACGGTGGCTTTGTCGCCAGCGACTTCGACCTTGGAGGCGAAGGTGGCTTGAGGCAGGTCAGCAAGAGCCGCCAGCATCTGGCCGGTCTGGTTGGCGTCGTCGTCGATGGCTTGCTTGCCCAGGATGATGAGCGACGGCTGTTCCTTGTCCACCAGCGCCTTGAGCAGCTTGGCGACGGCCAGCGGTTGCAGTTCTTCGGTGGTTTCCACGAGGATGCCGCGGTCGGCGCCGATGGCCATGGCGGTGCGCAGGGTTTCCTGGCACTTGGCGTCACCGCACGAGACAGCGATGACTTCGGTCACAACGCCCTTTTCCTTCAGCCGCACGGCTTCTTCAACGGCGATCTCGTCGAAGGGGTTCATGCTCATCTTGACGTTGGCAATGTCCACTCCGGTGCCGTCGCTCTTGACGCGCACTTTCACGTTGTAGTCGACGACCCGTTTCACGGGCACAAGAACTTTCATGGCTGTTCCTTTGAATGACGAAGAAATGAATGAGTGAATGGGTTACTCGAGCTTGGCGCCCGACTGCTTGATGAGCCGCTCCCACACCGGGCGCTCCGCCTTCCAGGCGGTAGCGAAGAGTTCGGGCGAGCTGTCCTTGATCTCGAAGCCCATGGCTGCCACGCGTTCGCGCACGTCGGGCTGCTGCGTGGCCTTGCGCACTTCTTCGGCGATGCGGTCCACGATGGGTTTCGGTGTCTTTGCAGGAGCCGCGATGGCGAGCCAGCCCGTTACGCGGTAGGCCTCGTCCTTCAGGCCTTGCTCGGCGAGCGTGGGCACGTTGGGCAGCGTGCTCATGCGGCGCTCGCCGCTCACGCCGATGGCGCGGATCTTCCCGGAATCGATGTGCGGCTTGGCCACCAGCGCGCTCGCATACGCCATCTGGATCTGGCCGCCGATCAGGTCCTGCATCATCGGCGCCTCGCCCTTGTAGGCGACGTGGTTCATGTCGGACTGCGTCGCCAGGCTCATGTGCGCGCCGGCCAAGTGCGGGTACGCGCCCACGCCGTACGAGCCGTAGGCCACCTTGCCCTTGTTGGCGGTGACGTACTTCAGCAGCTCAGGGCCGGTCTTCACGGGAACGCTCGGGTGCACCACCAGCACCAGCGGCGCCATCGCGATCTGGTAGACCAGCGTGAGGTCGCGCTGCGTGTCGTAGGGCAGCTTCTCGTAGAGGAACTCGTTGGTCATCAGCGAATTGCTCAGCCCCAGCACGATGGTGTAGCCATCGGGCGCAGCCTTGGCGACCGCGTCGGTGCCGATGATGCCGGCCGCGCCGGGCTTGTTGTCGATGATGACGGGCTGGCCCAGGCCGGCCGACATCTTCTGGCCGATCACGCGCGCGAGCACGTCGGTGGCGCCGCCAGCGGCGAAGGGCACGACCAGGCGGATTGGTTTGTTCGGGTAAGCGGTCTGGGCATTTGCCGCAGGCAGTGCGCACAGCGTGGCGACGGAAGCAGCGGCGCACAGCAGGGCGCGGCGGTTCGGAAGGCGGATGGTCATGGCTTGTCTCTGTCTCTCTGTCTTGGTTTCAAAAATCACTGCGCCCCGATGCGCGTCTTGAAGGGCAGCGGCTCCAGCGCCTTCTGTAGCCGCTCCTGAAGCGATGCGGCCAGTGCGCCAGCTGCCGCGTTGTCGATCAGCACACGCACGAGGCTCTCGCCTTCGGTCTTGACGACGGGGCGCGCGGCCTCGGGCAGGCCGAGCGAAACGCACACCTCGACGACCGTCGCGCTCACCACCTGGCGTGCGGCCATCGCGCGCAGCTCGGGCTTGTAGATCTTTCCGACGTTGGTCATCGGCATGGTCTCGATCACCGACACCCACTTGGGCTTTGCGGGCGCTTCGTCCACGCGCTCGGCGGTGAAGGCCAGCAGCTCTTCTTCCGTTGCCGAGGCGCCGGGCACCAGCGTCGCGAAGATCACCGGCAGTTCGCCCGCATAGGCATCGGGCGCACCGACCGCGGCGCACAGCTGCACGGCCGGGTGTGCGCCCAGCGCGTCCTCGATGGTCTTGGGGTCGATGTTGTGGCCGCTGCGGATGATCAGGTCCTTCGAGCGGCCCGTGAGGTTGAGCCGCTCTTCGCTGTCGATCCAGCCCAGGTCGCCGGTTGCGAGCCAGCCGTCGGCCGTGAAGGCCTTGGCGTTGTCGGCCGGGTCCACGAAGCCGGAGAACACATTGGGCGACTTGAACAGCACCATGCCCTGTTCGCCGGGCGCCACCTCGCGGTCGCTGGCGTTGCCGTTCTCGTCGAGCGCCACCACGCGCATCTGCATGTAGGGCAGGCGAAAGCCCACGCAGCCCGCGGGTCCGTCCACGCCCGGCGGCGTGATGGTCGAGATGCCGGCCATCTCCGTCATGCCCAGGCTCTCGTGCACGTGCAGGCCGAACAGCCGCTCGAAGCGCGCGGCCAGCTCGGGCGCGAGCACGGCGGCGCCGGTGCGGCAGTAGGTGATGGAGGAAATGTCCGCGCCGTCCAGCGGCACATTGGCCAGCGCCGCGAGCACGGTGGGCACGGCCGACAGCGAGGTCGGGCGGTACTTCGCCACCAGCTTCCAGTAGTTGGCCAGCACCTCCTTGTTGCGCAGCAGCGAGGGCGTGGGAATGATCACTTCCACGCCCGCCGACAGCGACGACAGCGAGGCCGGCAGCACGCCCGCCACGTGGAACAGCGGATAGCCGTTGATGGAGATGCCGTTCTCGTTCATGCCCGCGACCTGCACGCTGGCCCATGCGGTGAACACCTGCGCGCCGTGGCTGTGCCGCGCGAGCTTCGGCGCACCCGTGGTGCCGCCGGTGTGGAAGTAGGCGGCGATGTCGGTCGGCGCGATGTCGCGGCCGCTCACGAGGCGGTCGTCGGGTTGCGCGGCGCGCAGCACGTCGAACTCGGCGACTCCTTCGGGGAGCGTTCCGGCAGTGCCAGGCGCTTCATCGTGCGGCGCAACGCGCAGTACGGTGGTCAGCGTCGGCACCTGGCCGCGCAGGCGCATCGCCTTCGACCACATGCCCGATTCGCTGTCCGAGCCGTAGGCGATCAGCACCTTGGCGCGTCCCGCGGTCATCAGCGCGACCAGCTTCTCGTCGGTAAGCAGCGGGTTCAGCGGCTGCACGATGCCGGCCGCCTCGCCGCCCCACAGCGCGAGGTGGTACTCCAGGCAACCAGGCAGCAGCACCGCCACCGCGTCGTCAGGCCCCACACCCAGCGTGTGCAGCATGTTCGCGGTCTGGTGGATGCGCGCGAGCAACTCGGCGTACGACCAGCGAATGGGTTCGTCGGCCGGGTTGCCGGTGCGCAGGAAGGTCAGCGCCGTCTTGTTGCCGAAGGCATGGCCCGCGTTGCGGAAGATCTCGTAGGTGCTGCGCACCGTGAGCGCCTGCTCCAGCGGCGTCTCTTCGAGCTTGCGGATGTCGGCGAGGCTGCGAACGGGAAGGGCGGGGCGGAACGGCGCGCCGACGGGGGTGCTGTAGTTGTTGTCGTGCCTGGTTGTCATGTCTTGTCTCCTTGGTGTTGTCGCCCTGCCGGCCCGGCCGTTTTACTGGTTCGTGATGTGGTTGTCGCGAATGACCTTGCCCCAGCGCTCGAAGTCCTCGCGCATGCGCACGCCCGTCTGCTCGGGCGTGCGGTAGGCCGAGAAGGTGCCGACGCTCTGGAGCTTGTCCTGCACTTCCTTGTCGGCCAGCGCGGTCTTGAGTTCGGCGCTCATGCGGTCGATCACCTCCTTGGGCGTGCCGGCCGGCGCCAGCAGGCCGCCCCAGGAGGTTGCGTCGAAGCCCGGGAAGCCCTGCTCGGCCACCGTCTTCACGTCGGGCAGCAGGCTCACGCGCTGGCCGGAGCCGACCGCGATGGCGCGCAGCTTGCCGGCCTTGATGTGCGGCAGCACGCCCACAAGGTCGGAGAACATCGCGGGCACCTGGCCGCCGATCAGGTCGGTCACGGCCGGCGCGCTGCCGCGGTAGGGCACGTGCTGCATGTCGAACTTGCCGATGGTCTTCAGCTGCTCGGTCGTCAGGTGGCCGAAGCTGCCGGCGCCCGCGCTCGTGTAGTTGAGCTTGCCGCCTTCGGCCTTGGCCTTGGCGATCAGGCCCTGCACGCCGGTCACGTCGGGCAGCGACTTGGGGTTGACCACCAGCACGATCGGCAGGTCGTACACCGAGCCCACGGGCGTGAAGTTCTTGAAGATGTCGTAGCCGGTGGGGCCGTACAGGTGCGAGGCCAGCAGCGTGGGCGTGGCCAGCATCACGAAGGTGTAGCCATCGGGCGCGGCGCGGGCCGCGGCAGCAGCGCCCACGGTGCCCGATGCGCCGCTGCGGTTGTCGATCACGATGTTCTGCTTGAGCGCGACCGACATCTTCTGCGCCACGATGCGCGAGGCCACGTCGGTCGGGCCGCCGGGCGGGAAGGGCACGATCAGCGTGATCGGCTTGGCGGGCCAGGCCTGCGCGAGGGCGGTGCCGGCCACCAGGGGCAGGGCGAGTGCGAGAAGGGCGCGGCGAACGGGACTGCGAAGGGAACTGCGAAGGGAAGAAAAGGATGCCATTGGGTCTTGTCTACTTTGGAAATGCGGGCGCCTGTCTTCTTCAGACGACGCCACTCGTTTTGAGCGCGGCCAGCTTTTCATCCGACAGGCCGAGCAGGGACTGCAGCACGTCGTGCGTGCCTTCGCCCAGTGTGGGCGGCGCGCTGCGCACCGGCAGGCGCTCGCCATCGAAACGGTAGGGCGGCGCCAGCACGTTGACTGTGCCGGCCACCGGGTGCGGCTGCGTGGTCACCAGGCCGGCATCGGTTGCGCGCTTCGATTGCAGCGCTTCGAGCAGGCCCAGCACTTCGCCGCACGGAATGCCCGACGCCGTGAGTTTGGCGAGCAGGTCGGTGCGTTGGCGTTTGGCCAGCTCGGCGTGCAGCTCGGGCAGCAGCACCGCGCGGTTGGCCGAACGCAGGATGTTGGTCTTGAAGCGCTCGTCGGCCGCAAGGTCGGGCCGTTCGATCACGTCGGTGCAGAAGCGCGCGAACTGCGCGTTGTTGCCCACCGTGATGACCAGCGGGCCGTCGGCCGCATCGAACACGCCGTAGGGCACGATCGACGGGTGCGAGTTGCCATAGCGCGGCGGGTCTTCGCCCATCAGCAGCGCTTCGAGGCCGTAGTAGGCGGTGATCATCAGGCCGCAGTCGAACAGCGCCATCTCGACATGCCGGCCCTTGCCGGTTTTCTCGCGCTGGTACAGCGCCGCCAGGATGGCCTGCGCCGAATACATGCCGGTGAACAGGTCGACGGCAGCCACGCCGAACTTCAGCGGCGGTTGGTTCGCTTCGCCGTTCAGTGCCATCAGGCCGGCTTCGCCTTGCACCACGAGGTCATAACCCGGCCGTGCGGCTTCGGGGCCGGTGCGGTCGTAGCCCGAGATCGAGCAGTAGATGAGGCCCGGCTGCTCCTTGCTCAGCTGTTCGTAGCCCAGGCCCAGCTTGTCGATGCCGCCGAACTTGAAGTTCTGGATCACCACGTCGCATTGCTTCGCGAGGTCGCGCGCGAGCTGCTGGCCTTCGGGCGTCTGCAGGTCGAGCGTGACCGAGCGCTTGTTGCGATTCACGCTGTTGAAGTAGGCGGTCTCGGTCTTGCCGACACGCAGGCCCCAGTCGCGCGTGTCGTCGCCGCGGCCGGGGTGCTCCACCTTGATGACTTCGGCACCCATGTCGGCCAGCACCATGCCGCACCAGGGGCCCGCGAGGATGCGGGACAGATCGAGGACGCGCACGCCGGCAAGCGGCAGCGAGGAATTCAGCGAAGACATGGCAGCTCCAGAAAGACGAAAAACCTCCGCACTCGCGTGCAAGAGGTTGAAGGGGTGAGCACGGCGCGTGTCAGGACGCGTCCTGCTTCTGTCGGCGCAGCGCGACGAAGTCGGCCTTGCGCTTGCCGAGGAACGCGCCAATGCCTTCGGCCGCTTCAGCGTCCGCCTGCGACTCGACCATGAAGATGGCCTCGGCGTCGAGCTGCTCTTCCAGCGTGGCGCGGTGTGCCTGGCGGCACAGCGTCTTGATGCGTGCGCTCGTGCGTTGCGGGCCGCTTGCCACCTTGGCTGCGAGCGCGATGGCTTCGGCCAGCGCTGCGCCCTTGTCGGTCAGGCGGTTGACCGCACCCAGCGCGTGCAGGCGCTCGGCCGGCATGCGGTCGCCGGTGAGGCACATCTCGGTCAGCACCTGGCGCGAGACGAACTCCGACAGGAATGCCGTGGCGCCGCCGTCGGGCGTGAGGCCGACCTTGACGTAGGCCACGGTAAAGAAAGCGTCGCGTGCCGACACCAGCATGTCGCAGGCCAGCGCCATCGACAGGCCCGCGCCGGCAGCGCCACCTTCGACCGCCGCGATCACGGGCTTGCCGCAATCGCGGATCGCGCGGATCAGGTCATGCAGGCCTTCGAGCTTTTCGCGGCGCTCCGACGCGGGCAGCTCGCGGCGCTTGGCCAGCAGGTTGAGGTCGCCGCCAGAGCAGAAGAAATCGCCCGCGCCGGTGAAGACGATGGCGCCGACCTCGGGGTCGTTCTGTGCGTCGGTGAGCGCGGCCGACAGCTCGGCGTACAGCGTCGGCGTGATCGCGTTGCGTGCGCCGGGGTTGCTGTTGGTCAGGATGCGGACAGCGCCTTCCTGCGAGATCAGAACCGTCTTGTCCGTCATGCCGCCAGCTCCTTGCCGGACTCTTTGCCCAGGGCAATGTAGCGCTGCAGATGATGGTCTTCGTCGCCCAGCTGGTGGTCGATCATCACGAGGCGCTTGGCGTAGTGGGGCATCGGCAGCTCCCACGTCATGCCGATGCCGCCGTGCATCTGGATGCTTTCTTCCGCCACCAGCGCGCCAATGCGGCCGATGCTGAATTTGGCGGCCGACAGCGCACGCTCGCGCGTCAGGCGGTCGCCGGTGTCGATGGCTGCCGCTGCGTTGATGACGGCCGAGCGGGCCTGTTCGATCTCGAGCAGCAGGTCGGCCATGCGGTGCTGCAGGGCCTGGAAGCTGCCGATCAGCGTGCCGAACTGCTTGCGCGTGCGCAGGTACTCCAGCGTCGCGGTCTTGGCCGCCTCCATCGCGCCCAGCGCTTCGGCGCACAGCGCGAGCACGCCGCGGCCGATGGCACGTTCCAGCGTAGCGTGGCCCTGGCCTTCGGTGCCCAGCAGTGCATCGGCGCCCAGCTTCACGCCGTCGAATGCAAGTTCGGCCACGCGGCCGCCGTCGATGGCGGGGCAGCCGCGCACCGTGAGGCCTGCCGTCTTCGCGGGCACGAGGAACAGCGAGATGCCGGCTTCGTCGTCCACCTTGCCCGAGGTTCGGGCGGAGACGAGGAACAGGTCGGCCTGCTCGCCCTGAGGTACCACGGCCTTGGCGCCGTGAAGCACCCAGCCATCGCCGCTGCGCTCGGCCTTGGTGGCCACGCGCGTGCGTTCGTAGTGCGTGTCGGCCTCGTCGTGCGCGAAGGCCGCGACGGTCACGCCGTTGATGATGTCTGCGAGCTTTTCTTTCTGCGCGTCGCTGCCGGCGGCGCTGATCGCCTCGCCGACCATTACCGCGCCCAGCAGCGGCTCGATCACCAGGCCGCGGCCCAGGGCCTCGAAGACCACGGCGATGTCGAAGCCGCCGCCGCCGAAGCCGCCGTCGGCCTCGCTGAACAGCGCGCCGATCACGCCCAGTTCGGCGAACTGCTGGAAGATTTCCTTGCTGAACCCGTGCTCCGACTTCGCGATGCGGTCGCGTGCGTCGAAGGCGTACTGCTCGGCGATGAAGCGGTTCAGGCTGTCGGCGAGCATGCGCCGGTCTTCGGTGTGTTCGAAGTTCATTGCATGTCTCCTTACAGGCCCAGGATCATCTTGCTGATGATGTTCTTCTGGATTTCGTTCGAGCCGCCGAAGATCGACAGCTTGCGGTTGTTGAAGTAGCGCGAGGCGGCAGCCGATGCATAAGCCGGTCCGAAGGTCTCGCCCGTGAAGCCGTCCTTCAGCGCCTCTGCAATGAAGGGGCGGCCATAGACGCCCATCGCTCGGCGGGCCAGCGAAGAAATCTCCTGGCGGATCTCGGTGCCGCGAATCTTCAGCATCGAGCTTTCCGCGCCTGGAACGCCGCCACCGGCCACCGCCGCGATCACGCGCAGGTTGGTGGTCTTCATGTTCTCCAGGTCGATCTCGACGCGCGCCATGCGTGCCGCGAAAGCCGGGTCTTCGGCCAGCGGCTTGCCGTTTTTCGTCTGCGTGGCGGCAATGCCCTTCAACTGTTCGAGCGCGGCCACCGAGAAGCCCACGCCCGCGATGTTGGTGCGCTCGTACGTCAGCAGGTACTTGGCGCAGGTCCAGCCCTTGTTCTCTTCGCCCACGAGGTTCTCGGCAGGCACGCGCACGTCGGAGAAGAACACCTCGTTCACCTCGTGCTCGCCGTCGAGCGTGATGATCGGGCGCACTTCCACGCCGGGCGAAGTCATGTCGATCAGCAGGAAGCTGATGCCTTCCTGCTTCTTCGCCTCGCGATTCGTGCGCACCAGGCAGAAGATCATGTTGGCGTGCTGGCCCAGCGTGGTCCAGGTCTTCTGGCCGTTCACGATGTAGTGGTCGCCCTGCGCGTCGATGCCGCGCACGGCCGAGGTCTTCACTGCCGCCAGGTCGGAGCCTGCGCCGGGTTCCGAGTAGCCCTGGCACCACCAGTCGGCACCGTTCAGGATGCGCGGCAGCCAGTAGCTTTTCTGCGCCTCATTGCCGTACTTGATGAGCACCGGGCCGAGCATGTTCACGCCGAAAGGCACGATGCGCGGCGCGAAGGCCAGCGCGCACTCGTTCTCGAAGATGAACTTCTCGACCGCCGTCCAGCCCGGGCCGCCGTACTGCTCGGGCCAGTGGTTGGCCAGCCAGCCGCGCTCGTTGAGGATGGCGTGCCATTCCTGCATGTCGGCCTTCTCGAGGATCTTGCCGCCGCGCACTTTCTCCGACAGCCGCACGGGCAGCTTGTCGGCCAAGAAGGCGCGCACCTCGCTGCGGAAGGCTTCTTCTTCGGGGGTGAAGTTCAGGTCCATCGCAGGCTCCTCAATAGATTTCGAACAGACCGGCCGCGCCCATGCCGCCGGCGATGCACATCGTGACCACGGCGTACTTCGCGCCGCGGCGCTTGCCTTCGATGAGCACGTGGCCCGTGAGGCGCGCGCCGGTCATGCCGAAGGGGTGGCCGATGGAGATCGCGCCGCCGTTCACGTTCAGAAGCTCCGACGGAATGCCCAGCTTGTCCTGGCAGTAGATCGATTGCGAGGCGAAGGCTTCGTTGAGTTCCCACAGGCCGATGTCCTGCACCTTGAGGCCATGGCGCGCGAGCAGCTTGGGCACCGCGAAGACCGGGCCGATGCCCATTTCGTCGGGCTCGCAGCCGGCCACTGCCAGGCCGCGGAAGGCGCCCAGCGGCTTGATGTTGGCGCGCTCGGCGTCCTTGGCTTCCATCAGCACGCAGGCCGATGCACCATCGGACAGCTGCGAGGCGTTGCCTGCGGTGACGAACTTGTCCTCGCCCATCACGGGCTTCAGCTTGGCGAGCGCCTCGTAGGTGGTGCCGCGGCGGTTGCAGTTGTCTTCCGTGGCGGTGACTTCGCGGTAGGTGACTTCCTTCGTGTCCTTGTCGGTCACGGCCATCGTGGTGGTGCAGGCGACGATCTCGTCCTTGTAGCGGCCGGCGATCTGCGCTTCTTCGGTGCGGCGCTGGCTCTCGGCGGAGAAGCGGTCCTGCGCCTCGCGGCTGATGGCGTAGCGCTTGGCCACGATGTCGGCGGTTTCGATCATCGCCATGTACAGCGCGGGCTTGTGCTCGACGATCCACGGGTCCATGCCGCTGTCGCCAGCATCGGTGGCGCTGCGCGAGCGGATCTGCGAGATGCTTTCGACGCCGCCCGCGATCATGGCCGGCGCGCCGTCCACCACGATGCGGCCCGCGGCCATCGCAATCGCCTGCAGGCCCGAGGCGCAGAAACGATTGACCGTGGTGCCAGCGATGCTGATCGGCAGGCCCGCGCGAATGATGGCCTGGCGCGCGATGTTGCGGCCGGTGGTGCCTTCAGGGTAGCCGCAGCCGAGGATCGCGTCCTCGATCAGCGCCGCGTCGAGGCCCGAGCGCTCTACCGCTGCCTTCACCGCGAAAGCCGCCAGCGTGGGGCCGGGGGTGATGTTGAATTCGCCGCGGTGCGCCTTGGTGAGCGGGGTGCGGGCGGTGGAAACGATGACGGCTTCACGCATGGGAATGTCTCCTGGACGGCTGACTGGAATGGACTCTGATTACTCGGATTGATTGAGGCTGGCGAAATCGGCGCCTTGCGCGACCAGTTCGACCAGCAGCGGCGAGGGCTTCCAGAAGATCGGGTCTTCCTTGGCGAACTCGCGGATGTCGGCCAGCACCTTGGGCAGGCCCACGGTGTCGGCGTACTTCATCGGGCCGCCGCGGTGGCGCGGAAAGCCGTAGCCGTAGAGGAAGGTCACGTCCACGTCGAGCGGGCGCAGCGCGATGCGCTGGAGCACGACGTTGGCGCCCTCGTTGATCATTGCGGCCATGTAGCGGCGCATGATTTCTTCCTCGGTGAAGGCGCGCGGCTTGATGCCCGCGCGTTCGCGCTCGGCATCGATGATGGCCAGCACCTCGGGGTCGGGCACGCCGGTGCGGGCGCCTTCGGGGTACAGGTAGTAGCCGCGCTGCGTCTTCTGGCCGAACCAGCCGCGTTCGCAGATGCGGTCGGCCACCTGCACGTAGCGCGCCTGCGGGTCGCGCGTGGCGGCCTTGCGCTTGCGCGTGGCCCAGCCGATGTCGCCGCCGGCCAGGTCGGACACCTGGAACGGGCCCATTGGGTAGCCGAAGTTGCGCACCGCTTCGTCGATCTGATAGGGCGAGGCGCCGTCTTCCATCATGTGGTCGGCGGCCTGGCGGTACACCGCGAGGATGCGGTTGCCGATGAAGCCGTCGCACACGCCGGCGCGCACCGGCACCTTCTTGAGCTTCTTCGCGAGCTCGAAGCCGGTGGCGACCACGTCGGCGCCCACCTTGGCGGGCACCACGATCTCCAGCAGCTTCATGATGTTGGCGGGCGAGAAGAAGTGCAGGCCCACCACGTCCTGCGGGCGCGAGATGCTGTCAGCGATCTCGTCGATGTCGAGGTACGAGGTGTTGGTGGCGATCACGGCGCCGCGCTTGCACACGCGGTCGAGTTCGGCGAACACGGCCTTCTTGACGCCCATTTCCTCGAACACGGCCTCGACCACGATGTCGACCTGCGCGAGCGCGTCATAGGACGTGGAGCCCGAGAAGCGTGCCATGACGGCGGCCTTGGCCTCGGGCGTCATGCGGCCCTTTTTGATGAGGCCGTCGTACACCTTCTCCACGTTGGCGCGGCCGCGCGCGAGCTGAGCGTCGTCGCGCTCGATCATGGTCACGGGCATGCCCGCGTCGAGCATCGCCACCGCGATGCCCGCACCCATGGTGCCGCCGCCGATGATGCCGGCCGACTCCAGCGCACGCGGCTTCGCGCTCTTGGTCTCGGGCGCCTTCAGCACTTCGCGCTCGGCGAAGAAGGCGTGGATCAGGCCGGCGCGCTGCGGGCTGTCGATGCACTGCAGGAACAGCTTGCGTTCGAGCGCCATGCCTTCGTCGAAGGGCAGCGTGAGCGCGCCCTCGACGGCTTCGATGATCTTCATCGGCGAGAACAGGCCGCGGCTCTTCTTGGCGGTGTCGGCGCGCGCGGCTTCGAGGGCTGCGCGGCTGGCTTCCTTGTCGGCCAGCGCGCCGGCTTCGCGCGTGCGGCGCACCGGGGCCTTGGCGGCGATCAACTCCTGCGCGTAGGCGAGGCCTTCGGCCAGCGCGTCGGCATCGGTGCCGAGGCGGTCGACGAGGCCGAGCGACAGCGCTTCCTTCGCGCCCGCATGGCGGCCGCTGAGCATCAGGTCGAGCGCGGGCTTCACGCCGATGAGGCGCGGCGCACGCTGCGTGCCGCCCGAACCGGGCAAGAGGCCCAGTGCCACTTCGGGCAGGCCGAGCTTGGCCGTGGGCGAGGCGATGCGGTAGTGTGCCGACAGCGCCACTTCGAGCCCGCCACCCAGTGCGGCACCGTGGATGGCGGCAACAACCGGCTTCGTGCAGTTCTCGATCTTCAGGCAGACCTCGGGCAGCGACGGCGGTTGCGGCGTCTTGCCGAACTCGCGGATGTCCGCACCCGCGATGAAGTTGCGGCCCGCGCCGACGATCAGCACCGCCGCGGCAGCGCTGTCGGCCTCGGCCGCGTCGATGGCGGCCACGAGGCCGCGGCGCACATCCACGCCCAGGGCGTTGACGGGCGGGTTGTCGATGGTCACCACGAACACGTCGCCTCGACGCTGGAAGGTGACGGGACCGTTGGACGTGGAGGGGCTGGGAGTTGTGGTGGCCATGTGCTTGCTTGTCTCTTTGCGTTGCGAACCGTGCGGTTCGAGGCTCTGGGGGTGAACCCAACATTCTTTGTCCGCCGCGTCGCTTTGACAATTGCATAGGCGGTTGACAGACTGTCAAAGAATTTTTGACACAATCGGCCCATGGACCTCCAGTCGCTCACTTTGTTGGTGGAAATTCTTGACGCCGGCAACCTGAGTGCCGCAGCCCGCCGGCTCAAGATGAGCCGCGCCAACGTCAGCTACCACCTGAACCAGCTGGAGCGCTCGGTGGGCGCGCAACTGGTGCGGCGCACCACCCGGCGCGCCGAGCCGACCGAAATCGGCCTGCGGCTCTACCAGCACGGCGTGGCCATCCAGGGCGAGCTGCTGGCGGCGCGCGAATCGGTAACGACGCTGGGGCAGGGCCTGCAGGGCCGCGTGCGCCTGAGCGTGCCCAGCGGCTACGGCCAGCTCGTGATGGCCGACTGGCTGATCGACTTCAAGCGCCAGTACCCCGGAATCGTGCTCGACGTGGTGTTCGAGAACCGCATCGAAGACCTGCTGCGCGACGAAGTCGACATCGCGATCCGCGTGATTCCCGAGCCGCCGCAGAACCTGGTGGCGCGCGAGATGGGGCCGGTGCGCTACGTGGCCTGCGCTTCAACCGACTACGCGGCGAAGAACCCGCTGCCGGTGCAGCTGGACGCGCTGCAGGGCGCGCCGGTGGTCACCGCCGCCGTCATCGGGCGACAGCTGCGCGTGTCGGCCTACCAAGGCGAGACGAGGCGTGAAGTGATCCTGGAGCCGACGCTGATCTCGGAAAACTTCCTGTTCCTGCGCCAGGCCATCCTCGCGGGGCTGGGCATCGGGCTCGTGCCTGATTACGTGGTGCAGGAAGACGTGCGCAAAGGCGACGTCGTGACCACGCTCGACGACTGGCGCCTGAGCATCTTCGGCACGCAGATGTTCATGCTCTACATGCCGAACCGCCAGCACACGCGGGCGATCCGGACGTTCATCGATTTCATTCTGGAGCGGGTTCGGGTGCCTGGCTATGAAGGCCCGGACGTGAAGTAGATCAATAGAGCCACTACGCCGATCAACAGCCAGGTAAGAAAGCCGACTACGCTGCCCCAGTCCATGCTGAGCACGATGCGCCCGCTGGGCGCTCTGAGCCAGCGCGAGGTCATCGCGTCGACGCCTTCCTCGGGCTGCTCGACGACAACGAGTCCCAGTGTGGCGATCGGAACGACGATGAATCCGGTGACGTAGCCGGCCAGGTGCAGTACGGCCTCCGCGACGGGCTGCAGCACCAGTTCGATCACGGGTCGGATCAGGGCTTCGGCAAGGCCTTCAATGGGCATCGGTTCTTTTCAGCAATCGCAACTTTCACACACTGTCGGTCTGGCCATCCTGGTGTTGATGGCTACAGCTGTCGCCGCTCTGCCGCTGTACTCTCGTAGTGCCGTGACTTGTCGACATACATCGCCCGGTCCGCCCGCTGCAGCGCCACTTCGAGCGACTCGTCTCCATGGCAGGTTGCGAGCCCGATGGCCAGGCTCAAGGCATGGCCGCTTTGCCCCGCGTGGAACTGGTTGTTCATTTCGAGCAGCGTGAGGATGCGCTCGCGCATTGCCTCGGCGCCGCGCTCGTCGGTCATCGGCAACAGCACCGCGAATTCGTCGCCGCCGATGCGCGCGGGCCAGGCCGGCGGGTCGACGGCCTTGTCGAGCACCTCGCCCATGCGGCGCAGCAGCGAGTCGCCGGCGGCGTGGCCTTCATGGTCGTTGATCTGCTTCAGGCCGTTGAGGTCGATGGCCACGATCGACACCGGCCAGGGGCCCTTGCGCGACAGGCGGTTCAGCTCTTCGGTGTAGTAGGTGCGGTTGCACAGCTGTGTGAGCACGTCGTGCTTGCCGAGGTACTCCAGATAGGCCTCGGCCTTCTTGCGCGCGGTGATGTCTACCAGCGACACCAGCACCAGGTCCCAGGTGCCCTGCCGGTCTTCCTGCACCGCGAACTGCATGTGGATGTTCAGCACCTCGCCCGACAGCGAGTAGTTGAGCACCTCGCGATGCTGCACGGTCTTGCCGTTCCACAGGTCTTGCAATTGCTCGGCGAACGATTCGCGCATCTCGTCGCGGAAGATGCGCGAGATGCTGCCCAGCAGCGTGGGCAGGTCGGGCGCGCCGAACATGCGCAGCGTTTCGTGGTTCACGTCGATGACGCGAATCTCCTGCATGCAGCGCGCGACGAAGTCGGGGTGCACCTTGATGAAGGTGGCGAAGTCGGTGATGCCGCGTGCGCGGATGCTCTCGAGCAGCGAGCGCACCGCGCTGAAGTCTTCCACCCACAGCGACACGGGCGAGCGGTCGAACAGGCTGCGCGCGTACATGGCGCTCTCGTCGCGCAGGCGCTGCGCGGCCACGCGCTCGGTAACGTCGTCGAGCGACACCAGCACGCGGCTCCAGCTGTCTTCGTACCCCGGCAGCACGCGGGCACGCACGCGCACGTCGAGCCGCCGGCCGTCGAGCGCGTAGTTGACGGTCTCGCTCTCGAAGGTGAGCTGGCCGTGCCACAGCTGGTCGAGCTCGTGCACCACGGTGGCCGACATGTCGCCGCGGAACACGCGGTCCAGCGCGCCGAGCAGGGTCTCCTGGCTGTCGGCGGCAAAGAGTTTCAGCGTGTGCTGGTTGACCCGCAGCACCTTCAGCAGCGCCATGCAGTCGCTCACGCGCTGCGGGTCTGCATGCAGGTGCGCCACCAGGTTGGTCACGCCCTCGGCGCGCCAGCCGTCGAGCTTGCGCTTGAGGTCGCCGTAGTCTTCGATCCAGAGCGAGACGGGCGCCAGGTCGAACATGGCGTCGAGGTCGCCGATGGACGGTGGGGCCGAAGAGGGGGAGGACGCGGCAGCGGGCTGGGCCATCGATGAAGCTTTCGAAGAAGCGGCTGCAGCCATGGCTGACGAATGCCGGCGAACTGAAGCCTTAATTATTACTCGCGCACCCGCTGCATTCAGCGGCTGTAGAGGCCCACCACGCTCTGCCCGCCCAGTGCATGGCCCTTGAGCGCGGCCAGCAGGGCGTCGCGCGCAAGGCCTGCCGGCAGGCTGCCCGGTGCGAAGTCGGTGGCAACCACGGTCATCACGTAGTGATGCGGCCGGTCGCCCACCGGCGGGCACATGCCGCGATAAGCGGGTGCGCCGGCCACGTTCGGGCCCATGGTGAAGTTGAAGTTCGAGCCCGCCTGGCCTTCGCCCGCCTTGAGCTCGCCACGCTCGGCCGCGATGTTGTAGGCCACCCAGTGCGACACGCCGAGGCCGGCCGCGCCATCGGGGTCGAACACCAGCACGGCGACCGACTTGGTCTTGGCCGGCAGGTTGCTCCAGGCCACGGGCAGCGAGACGTTCTTGCCGCCGCAGTCGCCCGCGCCGGCGTAGTCGGCCGGAATGACGCCGTTGTCGCCGAAGGCGCTGGACGTGACCTTCATGCCCGTGAAGGCCTTGCCGCTGCCGGGCGACATGCCGGTGCAGCCCGCCATGAGGCCGGCGAAGGCGAGGGCCGTGACCGACAGGGTGAGGGGGTGAAGCCTGTTGTTGCTGCGCATATCTTTTTCTCCTGGAGGGTTGTCTTCGTCTTCATTCGGCCTGGCCGAGCCACACGCTGCCGTCCGCTTTTTCATGCACCGCCAGCGGCGTGAGCCGTGCGCCGCGGCAGGGGCCGCCGACGCACTTGCCGGTGTCGGGCTCGAAGATGGCGCCGTGCCGCGCGCACATCAGGAAGCGGCCTGAACTTTCCAGCACCTGGCCTTCGAAATCAAGCGGGCCGCCTGCATGGGGGCACTGGTTGAGATAGCCGTGCACGCTGCCTTGCCAGCGCACGGCAAAGGCCTGGGCGCCGCCCGGTGCCGTGAACATGGCGGCGAGGCCGCCATCGGCAAGCGCCGGGGCGATCAACTGGGGCTCTGTCGTGCTCATGGCGAACAGTATCCCTCGCGTGGCGGAAGGCATGCTTTCTGCTGCAATTGCGGCATGAACGATTTTTCTCCCGCCAGCGCAGCGTTGCTCGTCGCGCAGCCGCTGACTTCCCATGCCTTTGCCCCGTATGGCACCGTGATCGAGGCACCCACCGGCGAGGGCCGGCCCATCAACGGAGGCAATGCACAGCGCTTCGACCTGCTCGACGACCTGCGGCTAGACGCCGAAGGCGGACGGCCGATGCTCGCGCTGTTCCGCGCGCAGGCGCGGCGCTTTCCGCACGAGGTGTCGGAGATGGAGCGCCACGCGCTCGGCAGCCAGACCTTCGTGCCGCTGGGCGACAGGCGCTTCGTGATCGTGGTCGCGCGCGCGGGCGAGGCGCCCACCTCGGCACAGCAACTCGCGGCTTTCGTCACCGACGGGCGCCAGGGCGTGGTGCTCGCGCCCGGCACCTGGCATCACGCGCTGCTGGCGGTGGATGCGGGCGACTTCGTGGTGATCGAACGCGCGGGAGGCGATGTCGATTGCGACGTCTGCTTTCTTCGGCAGAGCGGCAGCGTGCAGTTCTGAGGCTTGCCCGGCCTCAGCCCGCGAGGCGCTGCGCCAGCGCAACCAGCGACCGGTCCGACCCCGCCGGCCCGAGCAGCGAGATGCCCAGCGGCGCACCGTCGCGCGAGGCCAGCGGCATCGAGAGCTGCGGAAAGCCCGCCAGGCCCGCGATGCACAGCATGCGGATCGCGCGGTTGCGGTAGTCCTCCAGCGCGGCTTCGCTGTCGCTGCGCAGCGGTGCGATGTCGGGCATGGTCGGCATCAGCAGCACGCTGTCGGTGCCGAGCAGCGCGGCCAGGTGCTCACGGAATGCGGTGCGGAAGGTGCGGCCCGCTGCAACCTGCGCATCGGTCACTTCCCGCGACCACGCAAAGCGTTCGGCCACGCCCGGACCGAGCGGCGGCGCGTAGCGTTCGATGAGTGGGCCATCGGTGAGCCAGGCCTCGCGCGACTGCAGGTAGCGGAAGTTCCAGTACATCGTGTCGAAGGATTCCAGCGCCACCGTGGTGCCCTTGGCGGCACCGAGCAGGCCCTGCACGCGGTCGGCTGCGCCCTTCAGCGCTTCGATTGCGGCGGGCACGGCCAATGCCCAGACATCGTCGGGCCGCAGCAGCCGCACGCGTTCGGGCAGGGGCGTGGCGTCGGCGCCCAGCAGCACATCGGCCACGCGCGCGAAGGTGCCGATGTCGCGCGCGAACCAGCCGCAGGTGTCGAAGCTGGGTGCGAGGTCGAGCGCGCCTTCGAGGCTCACGCGGCCGTGGGTGGGGCGCAGGCCGTACAGGCCGCAGTGGTTGGCCGGCGCGCGCACCGAGCCGCCGGTGTCGGTGCCCAGCGCGAAGTCGCACAGGTTCGACGACACGGCCGAGGCCGAGCCAGAAGACGAGCCGCCGGTAATGCGCGTGGGTGCGCCGCCGTTGATCGGCGCGCCGAAATGCGCGTTGTTGCCGTTCATCGAGAACGCCAGTTCGTCGGTCACGGTCTTGCCGGCAAAGCGCGCGCCGGCATCGAGCAGCTTCTGCACGGTCGGCGCGGTGCGGGTCTTGATGCCCGACATCGCCAGCACGATGGGATTGCCGCCGCCCGTGGGGTAGCCGGCCACGTCGAACAGGTCTTTCGCCGCAAAGCTCAGGTCGGCCAGCGGACCGGTCGCAGCGCGCGCCACCGGCGCATCGGGGTACGGAACGAAGGCGTGGGCGGGGTCGTGCAGAGGCATGGCGATGAAAGATGTTGAAGAGGTTGTCTGTCAGGCGACGAGCACCGGCGCAATGGCCGCCGCGGCATCGGTGTGGATGCAGCGCACGCGGTGGCTCGGCGCGAGCTCGACCACCGGTGGTTGCGCGGTGCGGCAGGCATCGCTTGCGAGCGCGCAGCGTTCGGCAAAGGCGCAGCCGGGCGGCAGCGCGGACAGGTCGGGCGGCGCGCCGCCGATGGTTTCGAGCCGCGTGCCGCGCGCCAGCGCACCGTGCGCGCGGCTCTTGAGCAACGCGATCGTGTACGGATGGCGCGGCGAGCGGATCAGCTCGCGCGCAGTGCCTTCCTCGACGATGCGGCCGGCATACATCACCGCGATGCGGTCGGCCACCTCGACGGCGGCGCCGATGTCGTGCGTGACGAAGATCACCGACAGCCCCAGGTCGCGCTGCAGCTCGCGCAGCAGCAGCAAGATCTGGATCTGCACCGTGGCGTCGAGCGCAGTGGTGGGCTCGTCGGCCAGCAGCAGCTGGGGCTTGCAGGCGAGTGCCAGCGCGATCATGGCGCGCTGGCGCATGCCGCCCGACATCTCGTGCGGATAGGCCTGCAGGCGCCGTTCGGGGCTTGGAATGCGCACGCGCTCGAACAGCGCCAGCGCACGTTGTTGCGCCTCGGCCTGCGTGACGGATTCGTGCCGGCGGATCGACTCGACGATCTGCGCGCCTACCGAATACACCGGGTCGAGCGCCAGCAGCGGCTCCTGGAAGATCATCGACGCGACCTTGCCGCGGAAGTCGGCCAGCTCGCGCTGCGACATCGCGAGCACGTCGCGGCCGGCCACCTGCACCGTGCCGTCCATGCGGGTGCGGCGCTCGGGGTGCAGGCGCAGCAGGGTGCGCATGGTCACGCTCTTGCCCGAGCCCGATTCGCCGATCAGCGCGACGACCTCGCCGCGCTGCACTTCGAGGCTCACGCCGCTGACGGCGTGCACCGGCTTGCGTCCGCCGCTGAAGGTAACGCTGAGGTCGCGCAGGCGGACCATCGGTTCGTTGTTGTCGCTCATTGGGGTACCTTCGTGCTTCGCACTGCGGTGCGAGCTTGCTTGGGGCGGCCCGGCGCGGCGCTCATGCTGCCTGCCTCTGCGTTTCGATGGCCATCGGATGCCCGCTGCCGGCTTCGTGGATCAGGCAGCTCACCGCATGCTGCGAGCCGGTGACGATGCGCTCGGGCACGACCTTGGCGCACACCGGCGCGGCCAGCGCGCAGCGCGGATGAAAGCGGCAGCCCGAGGGCGGGTTGATGGGGTTCGGCGGATCGCCCGCGAGCGCCGCTTCTTCGGTGCGGTGGTCAGGGTCCATCGACGGCATGGAGGACAGCAGCGCACGCGTGTAGGGGTGCGCGGGCGCGTCGTACAGCGCATCGGCCGGGCCGATCTCTGCCACCTGGCCGAGGTACATCACCATGACGCGGTCGCTCACGTAGCGCACCACGTTGAGGTCGTGGCTGATGAACACGTAGGTCAGCCCGAACTCGGTCTTCAGGTCGAGCAGCAGGTTGATGACCTGTGCTTCCACAGACTTGTCGAGCGCGGAGACGGCTTCGTCGAGGATCACCATGCGCGGCTGCAGTGCCAGTGCCCGCGCGATGTTCACGCGCTGCCGCTGGCCGCCCGAGAGTTCGTGCGGGTAGCGTTCGGCAAAGCGCTGCGGCGAGAGGCCCACGCGAGCCAGCAGGTCGCGCGCCCGTTCCACCGATTCGCGTCGCGATACGCCGTGCACCTGCGGGCCGAAGGCGATGGAGTCTTCGATGGTGAGGCGCGGGTTCAGCGAGGCGTAGCTGTCCTGGAACACCATCTGCACCTGGCGGCGGAATTCTTTCAGCGGCAGGTCGCGGCTGCCGACTTCGCGGCCGTCGAACACGACTTCGCCGCGTGTGGGTTCGATGAGCTGCATCAGCAGGCGCGCGGTGGTCGACTTGCCGCAGCCCGACTCGCCGACCACGCCTAGCGTTTCGCCCTTGAGCACTTCGAAGTCCACGCCGTCGACTGCGCGCACAACGCCGCCGCCGCGGCCCAGTGGGTCTTTCTTCAGGGGGAAGTGCTTGACCAGGCCTTTGATTGTCAGGAGCGGTTGGGCTGGGCCGCCGATGTCTTTGGGTGCGTCCATTTTTGTTAGCTCCTGTCCACTGCGTTCGGGGTGCGTGCGAATGACACCGGGTACTCCCCTCCGCGAATGTCCCTCGCCTTCGGCTCCTCCTTTATTTCGCTGCGGGGAGCACCCGGTGCCATTCGCACATGGGCGCGGCTGTGGTGCTGGCCGATCAACCACCGCTGCGAACAACGATCACGCCGATGGGGTGCCTTGCGCAGCGAAATAAAGGAGGAGGCCGAAGGCCGGGGGACATTCGCGGAGCAAGGTACCCCGTCGGCGTGAGCGCGCCCTGAAACGCACTGCATCGAAGAACAGACTTCCATGCTCACCCCTTGTTGTCCATGGCGGACCGAAGCCCGTCGGACAAGATGTTGAAAGAGATCGAAGTGATGAAGATCATCGCGCCCGGCAGGGCAGCGACCCATGGCTGCACATAGATGGCGGTGCGCAGCGTGTTGAGCATCAGCCCCCACTCGGGCTCCGGCGGCTTCACGCCGAGACCGAGGAACGACAGGCCCGAAGCCAGGATCATCGACACCGCGATCAGGCTGGTGGCGTACACGAAGATCGGGCCGAGCACATTGCCCAACACGTGCACGCGCACGATGGTGAAGGGGCTGGCGCCTGAAGCGCGCGCCGCTTCCACGTAGTCGCGGGTGCGCACCTGCGTGGTCACGCTCTCGGCCACGCGCGCTATCTGCGGAATGAACACGATGGTCAGCGAGATCAGCGAATTGACCACCCCCGCGCCCAGCGTGCCCGACAGCGCGATGGCCAGCAGCACCGAGGGGAAGGCATAGAAGACGTCGATGGTGCGCATGATCAGCGTGTTGGTCAGCCCGCCTGCGTAGCCCGCGACGATGCCGATGATCGTGCCCAGCACGAAGGCGCACAGCACCGGCGTGATGCCGATGAACAGCGACAGCCGCGCGCCGACGATGAGGCGCGAGAGCATGTCGCGGCCCAGCTCGTCGCTGCCGAAGGGCAGGCCCTCGGTGCCGATGGGCTTCAGGCGCTTGAGCATCGACGACTGGTAGGGGTCAGACGGCGCGAGCCATGGGCCGAAGACTGCGAGCGCGATCAGCAGCAGCACGACGATGGCCGCGCCCACGGCGACCGGGTCGCGCCGGAAGCGCAGCCACACCGATGCCCAGTAGCCGCGCGAGCGCTGGGCCGGCAAGGGTTCGACTGCGATTGCGGAAGATGAAGAGGCGGGAAGCACGGTGGACATGGCTTGGCGGCTTTCTTCTTCAGGCGCGCGCGATGCGCGGATCGAGCAAGGTCTGCAGCACGTCGACCAGCAGGTTCAGCAGCACGAAGAACAGTGCCAGCACCAGGATCGTTCCCTGCAGCAGCGGCAGGTCGCGCTGGAAGATTGCCGAGTTCAGCAGGAAGCCGGTGCCCGGCCACGAGAACACGGTCTCGATGAGGATCGAGCCGCCGAGCAGGTAGCCCAGTTGCAGGCCCATCACCGCCAGCGCCGTGGGCGCCGCGTTCTTCACCATGTGGCGGAACACGCCGAGGTGCGTGAGCCCCTTGGCGCGCAGCCCGACGATGAACTCCTGGTCGAGGATGTCGGCCACCAGTGCGCGCACGGTGCGCGCGATGATGCCCATGGGAATCACCGACATCGTGAGCGCCGGCAGCAGCAGGAACTGCAGGTGCTCCCAGTCCCAGGCCCAGTCGTCGGAGCCGCTGGGGCCCGCGCCGGTGGCCGGCAGCCACATGAGCTGCGACGAGAACACGATCACCATCACCATGCCCAGCCAGTAGTGCGGCACGCTCACGCCGAGCACCGAGAACATCGAGGCCAGGCGGTCGACCCACGAGTTGCGGAAGTAGCCCGCCACGAAGCCGAACAGGCAGCCCAGCACGAAGCCGATGAAGGTTGCCACCACCGCGAGCCGCAGCGTGTTGCCCACGGCGGTGAACACCTCGCCGGCCACCGCGCGGTTGCTGGCGATGGACACGCCCAGGTCGCCGTGCATCGCGCGCCACAGCCACATCGCGAACTGCTCTGGCAGCGAGCGGTTGAAGCCGTAGAGCTCGCGCAGCTGCGCCTGCAGTTCGGCGGAGGCGTCGGGCGGCAATATCGACACCAGCGGATCGCCCGGTGCGATGTGCACGAGCAGGAAGCACACGAGGGCCACGCCGATCATGATCGGCACGGCGTAGATCACGCGGCGCAGGAGGTAGGCGAACATTGGCTGGCTCGTGGCTTGCTGAAAAAACGCTCAGTCCATCGTCATCGTGGCGATGTCGATGAACCAGCTCTTGGGCTGCACCACGTTCTTGACCTTGGCCGACATGGCGCGCGGACCGACGTCGTGCGCAATCCACACGAAGGGCGCGTCGTCAACGATGTGCGTGTGCAGCTTGGCCAGCGCGACGTCGCGTGCCTTGTCGTCGAAGCTGGTGCGCGCATCGGCCACCAGCTTGTCGACCTCGGGGCTGCCGTAGTAGCCCCAGTTGTTCGACACCGGCGGGAAGGCCTTGGTGCTCACGAAGCGCACCATCGCGAAGAACGGGTCCATGGCCGCGAAGCTGATGTTGACCGCGTTGGCGCCGTTGGCCGACGGGTCTTTCGCGCCCTTGCGCCAGTTGGTGAAAAGCGTGTTCCATTCGATCACGTCGAACTGCACGTCGAAGTAGCACTGCTTGAGTGACTGCTGCGCGAACTCGTTCATCGGCAGCGGCTGCATCTGGCCCGAGCCCGATGCCGAGATCTGCACCTTCACCTTGATCGGCTTGGCGGCCGAGTAGCCGGCCTGCGTCATCAGTGCCTGCGCTGCCTTCACGTCGTACTTGATGTCGAAGGTGGGCTTGCCGAACCACGGGTGGCCCGGCGGCACCGTGCCCTTGGGCTCGGCCATCATGCCGCCCAGCAGCTGCTTCATGCCGCCGCGGTCGATGCACAGGTTGGCGGCCTGGCGCACGCGCTTGTCGAGCCAGGGCGAGCCTTCGGCGAACGAGAGCTGCCACGGCCACACGTGGGGCTGTGCGTTCGAATAGATCTTGAAGCCGCGCTGCGTGATCTGCGCCATGGCGTCGGGCGCGGGCGCCTCGATCCAGTCGACCTGGCCGCCCAGCAGCGCAGCGGTGCGCGCATTGGCCTCGGGCATCGGCAGCATCACGACCTTGTCGATCTTCGGCACGCGCTTGGCGTCCCAGTAGGTCTTGTTGGCGGCCAGCTCCAGCCGCTCGCGCGCCACGAAGCGCGTGACCTTGAACGGGCCCGAGCCGGCGGGGTCGGCGGCGAAGGCGGTCCAGGCGGCCTTGGCCTTGTCGGCGGGCGTGGCGCCAGCGGCTGCGTCGAACTTCTTCTGCCAGTGCGCGGGCGAGGCCATGAACAGGTTCGTGAGGTTGATCGGCAGGAAGGCGTCGGGCTCGCTGGTGGTGAGTTCGACCGTCGTGTCGTCGATCTTGCGCGCCGACTTGAGCGTGGGCATGCGCGAGGCCGTCACGCCGACCTGGCTGGGGTCGAACTGCACGGCTTCCTTGTCGAGAACCTTCTGCACGTTCCACACCACGGCGTCGGCGGTGAAGGCCGAGCCGTCGTGGAACTTGACGCCGGGGCGCAGCTTGAAGACCCACTTGGTCTTGTCCTTGGCGTCCACTGCCCACGAGGTGGCGAGGCCGGGAATCAGCACGCTCGGTGCGTCGGCCTTCGACAGGTCCCATTGCGTGAGCGAGTCGTAGATCGGAATGCCGGTGAAGCGGTTGCCCTCGAAGCCCTGGTCGGGCTGGCCCAGCGTGCGCGGAATGTCGGCTGCCGTCATGGCGATGCGCAGCGTCTTTTCCTGGGCCATCGCATGGGGCGCGGCCAGGGCCAGGACGGCGAGTGCCGCGCAGGCGGCCAGGGGCTTCAGGAACAGGGCAGGGGCAGCACGCTTCACATGGAACTCCGTTGGGTGGAATGGCGGAAAGGACGAAAGGAAACTCTCAAGCACGACATGTGCCAGCAGGCGGTCAGTCCCTGCCTGGCCTAGGGCCATGACAGCGCGATCTCGCGCCTTGCGCAGCGCAGGTCCATCTCGACTTCCATGTCCACGATCGGCGGGCGCGCGAGGTGCCATGTCAGGCCGGTGGTGAGCGCGCCGCGCTGCACGATTTCGTCGAACACCAGCGCGCCGATGTCATGCACCGTGTAGGCCTGCACGGCCGCGGCATCGCGCCAGCCGAAGCCCAGCACGGCCAGGCGGCGTTCCATTTCCGTCATCACGTAGCCGAGCTTGGCGCGCAGGCCGTCGGGGCTGGTGTCGCCCAGGCGGACCATCACCTCGCGGTAGCTAGCATGGCCGTCGGGCGCTTCGCCGCCGCCCGAGATCACGAAGCTCGGCGGCCCGGCATCGTCGTCGGCCGGCACGGTGTACGAGAAGGCCTGGAAGGCCGGCGTGGCCGGTGCGCCGACGCGCGGGCACACGTTGGTGCGCGCCACCGGGTTGTGGTCGCCGCGCAGCAGCTGCCAGCGCTCGAGCGTGCCGGCATAGATGCGGTTGAAGTCGTGAAAGCCGCGCTCGGAGAACGGCGCGGGCGAGCGCAGTTCGCAGGCGCACAGCGCGGTGAGCGGCCGGCCGATGGCGCGCAGGTGCGCCGCGATGGCGTCGAAGCCGTCGGCCAGCGGCACGGCCTGCTGGAAGCGCACCCGCTCGATGGCAAAGCCGGGCAGCGCCGCCACGCCGGCGGAATACTGGAACACGCCCTTCGCATAGCGGTAGCCGCCTTCGGGGAACGCAGTGGTTTCGGTGCTTGTGGTTGTCATGCCGTCTTTCCTCGTCAGCGCCCAATGTAGGGAGCGACGAGGCCGACGGGAAGGCTCATTTCTGCACGCGCGTGTTGCCGGAATCAGAACGCGGCACCGCGTTGGAGCCGTAGCGCCCCATGCTGGTGGCCAGCATTTCGAGCAGTGCGCGCGACGCCGGCGACTGGCGCTGCCCCGGCATCGTGAGCAGGCTGGTCGCGGTGGCGGCAAAGTCGCGCTCCTGCAGCGGCACGGCGCACAGGTCTCCGTTCGACACCTCGTGCAGCGCCGCATAGCGCGGCAGGAAGGTGATGAGATCGCTGTTGCGCACCACGCCCTTGGCCATGTCGAGCGTGCTCGTCTCGATCACCAGGTCGAGCGACACCTGCGTCTTCGATGCGATGCGGTCGACCAGGTGGCGGATCTGGAACGAGCGGTCGGGCAGCGCCACGCGGTGGCCTTCGAGTTCGCGGAACGACACGCTGCGCCGCCGCGCCAGCGCATGCGTGGGCGCGACGATGGCGCACAGCGGCTGCTCCAGCCGCGCATGTTCGCGGAAGGCGTGGCGCTCGGGCAGGTTGAAGGCCAGCGCGATGTCGATGCGGCCTTCCTGCAGCGCTTCGAGCACCGCGCGCGAGCCCACCACCGAGGCCTGCAGCTTCACCTGCGGATGCCGCTTCTGGAAGCGCGCCAGGTTGTTCGCAAGGAAGTGGCTGACCATGCCCTCGATGCTGCCGACGCGCACTGTGCCGACGGGCTGGCCGATCAGCTCCTGCAACGCGCCGCGCAGCGCCTCGCTGTTCTGCAGCACCTGGTCGGCGTGTGCGAGCACCAGCTCGCCGGCCGGCGTGAGGGTGGTGCGGTTGGCGCGGCGGTCGAGCAGGGCGGTCTGCAGTTCGCCTTCGAGCTTGGCGATCTGGCGGCTGATGGCGCTCGGCGCCACGCCCAGTTGCTCCGCGGCGCGGCGCAGCGAGCCGGCCTTGGCGGTCTCGCGAAAGTAAAGCATTGCCGTGGACAGCATGGCGGTTTCCTGTTTTCTTGTTCTCGCAAGGCCTGGGCCGGCCGAACCTTCGGCCGAATGGCGCAGCACGTCAAGCAACGGGCGTGCCCCGGGCCAAGCGGGGTCGCCATCCCGGATATGCCGTCCGACCGATGGACGCGGCGGAGCCCGTTTTTGACAATGCAACCGTTTGCACCGACAGTCTGTGGGGCGAAGGGAACAGAACCGATGACAACACTGACGCAGGGTGCACGTGGCGCCGACGTTCGCAGATTGCAGGAGGCATTGAACCGGAAGCTCCAGCCGAACCCCGGGCTCGTGCTCGACGGCGACTACGGCCCGATCACCCGGATGGCGGTGCGCCGCCTGCAGGCCGCGAACTGGCTCGCCGAAGACGGCGAGGCCGGCCCCTGCACGCAGAACCTGGTGTTCGGCAACGAGTGCCACGCGCCGATCCTGCACCCCGTTGCGCTGATTCCGCAGCCCACGCCCGGCCAATGCTGGGCCGCCTGCACGGCCATGATCACGCGCTCCAACGTGCAGGCGGTGGTGGCGCGTACGCCAGCCGAGCTGATCGGCGACGACGGCGGCCTGCGCACCTTCGCGAATGCCGACGACGCCATGACGGCCGATGCGCTCTTTGCGTCCGCGCACGGCCTGGCGGTGCGCCCGCCGGCGCCCTGGTCGGTCGGCCAGTTGCGTGCCGCGCTGCAGCACGGGCCGCTGATGTTCGATCTGCCGTGGGGTGCGAGGGGGTATGCCGCCGGTGTCGGCCGTCCGGGCCACATGGTGCTCGTCGTGGGCATTCGCGGCGACGACGATCCCGGCGGGCGCGGCACCACGCTGCGAATCTTCGACCCCTGGCCGCCGGGCAAGGGCGCGCGCAGTTCGGTCAACCACGTCAAGTGGAGCCAGCAGGTGCCTCGGAACGCCTGTCGCGTGTTCTCGCATCCGTAGCCCGGTGGGAGGGCGCCAGGGGGGCGATGCGACAATCCCAGCGCCATGACAGACACCCTCACGATCACCCGCCCCGACGACTGGCACTTGCACGTGCGCGATGGCGCCGCCCTCGAAGCCGTCGTTCCCCACAGCGCGCGCCAGTTCGGCCGCGCGCTGATCATGCCCAACCTTCGCCCGCCCGTGACCACTGCCGCACAGGCCGTGGCCTACCGCGACCGCATCCGCACCGCCGTGCCCGAGGGCGCGGCCTTCGAGCCCGTGATGTCGCTCTACCTCACCGACAAGCTGCCGCCCGAAGAGATCGCGCTGGCAGCCGAAGCCGGCGTGCGCGCGCTCAAGCTCTACCCGGCCGGCGCCACCACCAACAGCGATGCCGGCGTGACCGACATCCGCAAGACCTACAAGACGCTCGAAGCCATGCAGAAGCACGGCCTGCTGCTGCTGGTGCACGGAGAGGTGACCGACCCCGCCATCGACCTGTTCGACCGCGAAGCCGTGTTCGTCGACCGCGTGATGATTCCGCTGCGCCGCGACTTTCCCGAGCTGAAGGTGGTGTTCGAGCACCTGACCACGAAGGAAGGCGCCCACTACGTGCGCGACGCTGATCGCTTCACGGCAGCCACCATCACGGCGCACCACCTGCTGTACAACCGCAACGCCATCTTCACCGGCGGCATTCGCCCGCACTACTACTGCCTGCCGGTGCTCAAGCGCGAGACGCACCGCGTGGCGCTGGTCGAGGCAGCCACCAGCGGCAGCGACCGCTTCTTCCTGGGCACCGACAGCGCACCGCATCCGGCGCACCTGAAGGAGCATGCGCTGGGCTGTGCCGGCTGCTACACCGCGCTCACGGCCATCGAGCTGTACGCCGAGGCCTTCGACAGCGTGAACGCGCTCGACAAGCTCGAAGGCTTCGCGAGCTTCCACGGCCCCGACTTCTACGAACTGCCGCGCCACACCGACACCATCACGCTCAAGCGCGAAAGCTGGACCGTGCCGGAGACCGTGCCCTACGGCGATGCCACGCTCAAGCCCTTGCGCGGCGGCGAAACGATCAACTGGAAGCTCTCATGACACCGACGCTGCGCGTGATGTTGCTGATCGACGCCGACAACGTCTCGGCCGATGTGATCGAACAGGCCGTGCAGCGCACGATGGATGAATACGGCGCCATTCACGTGCGCCGCGCGTATTGCAACGCCGAGATGGCGGTGAACCGGCAGGCGATGTTCAAGCGGCTGTCGGTGCGGCCGATGGTGAACCTGTCGGCCGGCAAGAACAGCACCGACATCGCGCTGTCGGTCGACGCCATCGACCTGGCCATCAACGAGCGGCCCGACGTGGTGGTGCTGGTGTCTTCCGACTCCGACTTCGCGCCGCTCGTGATCCGCCTGCGCGAAAAGGGCTGCCGCGTCTGCGGCATCGGCCAGCAGGGCAAGACGGGCGAAGAGACGGTCGGCGTGTACGACGCCTTCATGGACCTCGCGCACCACGCCAGCACGAAGCCCGCGGTGCGCACCGCGCCGGCGAAGAAGGCGGCTGCGGCCAAGTCTGCACCCGCGAAGACCGCGCGGGCCAAGGCGACGCCTGCTGCCAAGAAGGCCGCGGCCAAGACGCCGGCCCGCAAGACGGCGAAGGCCGTCAAGGCCGCGCCGCCACCGCAGCAGCAACCGCAAATCTCCGAAGCGGCCGAATTCATCCTGCAGGCTGCACCGGCCTTGCGCAGCGGCAACGACGTGCCGCTCAACGACGTGGCAAAGGCCCTGCGCACGGCCGGCCTGCTCGGCAAGCACGGCAGTTCGCTCAAGCTTTTCGACAAGCTCACGTCGGAGTTCGCGGTGATGCAGCACCCTGACCGCATCCGCTGGACGGGCGCGCCCGCGCCTTGACCCTGCCGGCGGTTGATTGGGCGCAGCCCTGGCTGGCGCCTTATCGTTCGAGCGGCGTCGCGGTAGAGCAGGCCGCACGGCACGCCGGGGCGGCGGCCGCCCTGCAGGCAGTCAAGCCCGCGCAGGCGCCCGATTTCGTACATCAGGACGCGCTGCCCGCAGGCCAGGCCTACGAGGCCCACATCTTCCAGACCCGCACCGTCCCCACGCGCGACAACCTGCACGATCTTTTCAACGGACTCGTGTGGCTCGCCTTTCCGCAGACCAAGCGCCGGCTCAACGAACTGCAGGCGGCCGAGATCGCGCGAAGCGGCGTTGCCGCCGTACGCGGGCCGCTGCGCGATGCGCTCACGCTGCTCGACGAGAACGGCGCAGTGCTCGATGCGCCACCCGCGCTCTGGCAGGCGCTGATCGCGCGCGACTGGCACACGCTGTTCGTCACGCAACGCGGGCTGTGGCGCGAGGCGCGCCTGCTGCTCTTCGGCCATGCGCTGCTCGAAAAGCTGGTCACGCCGCGCAAGCCGATCACCGCACACGTACTGCTGACGCACGACGCGAGCGGCCCGGCGGCGTTCGATGACGAGCGCATGGCGCAGGCGCTCGACGCGCGGCAGCTCGAACGCAAGCCCTTCGTGCCGCTGCCGGTGCTCGGCGTGCCCGGCTGGTGGGGCGGCAACGAGGCGGCGGCGTTCTATGCCGACTCGCAGGTTTTCAGGCCCTTGCCGGGCCGGGGAATACCAGGGGCATAGAACTTTTGCTCCTATCATGGCTCTACCGGCTGCCGCCGACCGGAGCGCCCAGAACGCACTACAACACCCAGGGCCTCCATGCCGCGCACGGCTTGAAGAGGGCCCTGGGGTCCTCATCTAGGTGGCAGGTTTCCCCACGGAGAATTCAACTTGAAACGTATCCTTCTGTTCGTTTTGACCAATGTGATGGTCGTCGCGGTGCTCGGCGTGGTCGCCAGCCTGCTCGGCGTCAATCGCTTCCTCACGGCCAACGGGCTCAACCTGGGCGCGCTGCTCGGCTTCGCGCTGGTGATGGGTTTCGGCGGCGCGATCATCTCGCTGCTCATCAGCAAGCCCATGGCCAAGTGGACAACCGGCCTGCACATGATCGACAACCCCCAGTCGCCCGACGAGGCCTGGATCGTCGGCACGGTGCGCAAGTTCGCAGACAAGGCCGGCATCGGCATGCCCGAGGTCGGCATCTTCGAAGGCGAGCCCAATGCCTTCGCGACTGGCGCGTTCAAGAACTCGTCGCTGGTGGCGGTATCCACCGGCCTGTTGCAGGGCATGACGCGCGAAGAGGTCGAGGCCGTCATCGGCCACGAGGTGGCCCACATCGCCAACGGCGACATGGTCACGATGACGCTCATTCAGGGCGTGATGAACACCTTCGTCGTGTTCCTGTCGCGCGTGATCGGCTACGCGGTCGACAGCTTCCTGCGCCGCGGCGACGACCGTTCGTCGGGCCCCGGCATCGGCTACTACGTGAGCACCATCGTGCTGGACATCGTGCTCGGCTTTGCCGCCGCGATGGTGGTGGCCTGGTTCTCGCGCCATCGCGAGTTCCGCGCCGACGCCGGTGCGGCCGCGCTGATGGGCCAGAAGCAGCCAATGATCAACGCGCTCGCGCGCCTGGGTGGCCTGCCGGCCGGCGAACTGCCGAAGGCCGTGGAAGCCATGGGCATCACCGGCAGCATCGGCAAGCTGTTTGCCACGCACCCGCCGATCGAAGAGCGCATTGCTGCGCTGCAGAACGCGCAGCGCTGATCAGTCGGTCGCGGCAAGTCCGCGGCGCCATGAAAAAAAGCCGCCACATTGCTGTGGCGGCTTTTTTGTTTGTGTGGCGTGTTCAGTCTGCTGCGGGTGCTTCAGGTGCTTCGACGGCCGGCGCCGCAGGTGCCTCGCGATCGGCGCGCGCGCGTTGCAGCGTGCGCGTCACCTCGCCGTGCTTCATGCCGTACATGTCGGCGAACTCCTGCTCGCTGCGGCCGCTGGCCTCGAAGGCGCGCAGCAGCGCCTCGCGCTTGGCGGCCTGCTGGGCGAGTTCGGCCAGGGCCTCGTCCACCACGGCGTTGTTGTTCTCGTCACGCGAGCGCACCAGCACGGCATAGGCCTCGCGATCCAGGCCCGAGGCCTCGACGGCCTTGGCAATGCGCGCGACCAGCTGCGGGCGCAGGTCTTCGCCGTTGGCACGCTGCAGGCGGCGGCGGTGCAGCTCGAGGATGGCGTGGTGCACGTGCTCCGGCGCGACCGGGTCGAGCGCGTTGCCGTCGAGGTCGTGGCGCGCCAGGCCGGCGGCCACGGCCTCCAGGTAGCGCGTGGAGCGCGCGTGCTGGCCCATGGCGATCTTCAGGTCTTCGGCCTTGAAGTCTTCGGGGTGGCGCGCGAGCAGTTCCTCGTACACGCCGAGCTTCAGCGGCACGAAGCGCGCGCCGAAGAGCTGCGGGTACAGCTCGAACAGGCGCTCGAGCACCGGGTTGACCTTGCGCGGCGCGCGCTGCGGTTGAGCCGCTGCCTGGCCTTGCGCACCTTGCTTGCGCGGCTGCTGTTGCTGCCGCTGCGGGCGCTGGTTGCCTGCGCCCTGGTTGTTCTGGCGGGGTGGGCGGGACTGGCGAGGCTGCTGCGCGGGAGTTTCCGCGCTGGTGCTCGTGCCCGAATCCGCATCGGGGCCGGCCTGCAGCTGCTTCAGCTGATCGGCCATGTCCAGTTGCTGACGCCGGGGCGGGCGCGCGTTCGTCTTCGGGGTGGCGGTGGAAGCGTCGGTCATGCGGGGGGCGCGGCGAGGGTCGCGGTGGAATGAAAGGGAAAGAAATGAAGTCCGGTTTGGCGCCTTCAGCGCGGCCGGAACATCCTGAAGAGATTGTCGGGGCTGACTTCGAAATAGTCCGCCGGTCCGCCGCCGCGCAGGATGGGCTGCGCCGCGGCGGTGTCGTAGATGCCGTCCTTCAGCAGGTGGCGCGCAATGTGCACGCCCACCACTTCGCCGAGGATCAGCCAGGTTTGCACGGGCGTGCCGTCCACGCCCTCGAGCTGCAGGATCTGCGTGAGCCTGCATTCGAAGGACACGGGGCTTTCGGCTACGCGCGGCACCGCGATGGTTTTGGAGGCGGCGGTCGTGAGCCCGGCGAGCTCGAACTCGTTCACCTCGGGCGGCACGGCGGCGCACGAGCGGTTCATCTGCTCGGCCAGCGGCCGGGTCGCCAGGTTCCAGCCGAACTCGCGCGTCTGGCGGATGTTGTGCAGGCTGTCCTTGGCGCCGATGCTGGCGAAGCCGACGATGGGCGGCGTGTAGTTGAAGGCGTTGAAGAAGCTGTAGGGCGCGAGGTTGAGCACGCCGTTCGCGTTCTGCGACGAAATCCAGCCGATGGGGCGCGGCCCGACCATCGCGTTGAACGGGTCGTGCGGCAAGCCGTGGCCCTTGGCGGGCTCGTAGAAGTGGAAGTCGTCGTTCGCCATCGATGTCCTCAGTGGCCCAGAGCCGAAGCCCGCGCCGCCTGCCGGCCGATCAGCAGCCGGAACGGCAGCAGCATCAGCACGCCGACGGCGAGCTTCACGGCGAGGTCACCCAGCGCCCACGTGAACCACGGGCCTTCGGTGCCCGCGAAGGCGATGCCCCAGAACACGATGCTGTCGAGCACCGCTGCGATCACCGTGGCCACCAGTGGCGCGCGCCACCAGAGGCCGCGCCGCAGCCGGTCGAACACGCCGATGTCGAGCAGCTGCGAGGCGATGAAGGCCAGCCCCGATGCCGCCGCGATGCGCACCGGCGCGAGCAGCAGCGAGATTCCCACGGCGACGGCAAAGCCGACCCATGCCAAGCGCCGCGCCATGCCGGGGCCGAAGCGCCGGTTGACGAGGTCGCTCACGAGGTACGCCACCGGGTAGGTGAAGGCGCCCCAGGTCAGCCAGTCGTTGATGGCGAACTGCACGAGGATGTTGGAAGCCAGCACCACGGCTGCCATCGCGAGCGTGGCGGCGGTCAGCTGGCCGAGGGTGGGGCGCTCGAAGTGCATGACTTGCATCAGACGCTCGCGGTGCGTTCGCGTTCGGCCTCGGCCAGCACGCCGTGCGCCACGGCCTCGGCCACCTTGATGCCATCGACACCAGCTGACAGGATGCCGCCCGCGTAGCTCGCGCCTTCGCCGGCGGGGTACAGACCGCGCACATTGAGGCTCTGGAAGTCGTCGCCGCGCGTGATGCGGATGGGCGACGAGGTGCGCGTCTCGACGCCGGTGAGCACCGCGTCGTGCGTGTCGAAGCCCTTGATCTTGCGGCCGAAGGCGGGGAAGGCCTCGCGCATGGCCTCGATGGCGTAGGCAGGCAGGGCCTTGTGCAGGTCGGTCGGGGTCACGCCCGGCTTGTACGACGGCGTCACGCTGCCGAGCGCCGTAGAGGGCTTGCCAGCGATGAAGTCGCCCACCAGCTGGCCCGGTGCGCGGTAGTCGCCGCCTCCGAGCACGAAGGCGTTGCTTTCGAGTTCGCGCTGCAGTGCGATGCCCGCAAGCGCATCTCCCGGGAAGTCGCGTGGGTCGATGCCCACCACGATGCCCGCGTTGGCGTTGCGCTCGTTGCGCGAGTACTGGCTCATGCCGTTGGTGACCACGCGGCCCGGCTCGCTGGTGGCCGCGACCACGGTGCCGCCGGGGCACATGCAGAAGCTGTAGACCGAGCGGCCGTTGCTCGCGTGGTGCACCAGCTTGTAGTCGGCCGCGCCGAGCAGCGGGTGGCCCGCATGGCGGCCCCAGCGTGCGCGGTCGATCAGGCCCTGCGGATGCTCCACGCGGAAGCCGATGGAGAAGGGCTTGGCCTCGATGTGCACGCCGCGCTTGTGCAGCATCTCGAAGGTGTCGCGCGAGCTGTGGCCCAGCGCCATCACCACGTGGTCGGCGCGCAGTTCGCTGCTTTGGCCGGTCGTCTGGTCGAGCACGGTGAGGCCGCGCAGGTGGCCGTCTTCGATGTGCACGTCCGTCACGCGCTGCTCGAAGCGGATCTCGCCGCCCAGCGCCACGATCTGCTCGCGGATGTTCTCGACCACCTTCACCAGCTTGAAGGTGCCGATGTGCGGATGCGCGACGTAAAGGATTTCGGGCGGCGCGCCGGCCTTCACGAACTCTTCCATCACCTTGCGGCCGAGGAAGCGCGGGTCCTTGATCTGGCTGTAGAGCTTGCCGTCCGAGAAGGTGCCGGCGCCGCCTTCGCCGAACTGCACGTTCGACTCGGGGTTGAGCACGCTCTTGCGCCACAGGCCCCAGGTGTCGCGGGTGCGCTGGCGCACGGTCTTGCCGCGCTCGAGCACGATGGGCTTGAAGCCCATCTTCGCGAGCATCAGCGCCGCGAAGATGCCGCAGGGGCCGAAGCCGATCACCACTGGCCGGGCAGTGCCTTCTGCCGCATTGGCCGGCGGCGTGTAGCGCATGTCCGGAGCGGCCTGGATGTGCGGATGGCCCGCGTGTTTGGCGAACAGCGCGGCTTCCAGCTTCGCATCGGCCAGCTGCACGTCGCAGATGTAGACCGTGAGCAGTTCGACCTTGCGCGCGTCGAAGCTGCGCTTGTAGACGGTGTGGGAGGCGATCGCGTCGAGCGGAACGTCGAGCGTCCTGGCGATCAGGGTGACCAGCGCGTCGGGCGCGTGGTCGAGCGGGAGTTTGAGTTCGGAGATTCTCAGCATGGCATGGGGCTTGTGACTATCAAGCAGCCGGCCATTTTAGCTTCGTCGTTCGTGGAACACCGCGGAACCGGCTTTGCCGGGCCGCTGGTGTTGCCCCCGGTAGGGGGTTGGCGAAGCGACACGAAGTGCGCGTAGCCTGGGGGCGAGCCAGATCAAGCGGGCAGGAAGCCCTCGACCGAAAGGTACCGCTCGCCGGTGTCGTAGTTGAAGCCCAGCACCACCGCATCGGGTGCCAGCGAGGGCAGCTTCTGCGCGATGGCAGCGAGCGTGGCACCCGACGAAATGCCGACCAGCATGCCTTCCTCGCGCGCGCAGCGGCGGGCCATTTCTCGCGCCGGTTCGGCATCGACCTGCAGCACGCCGTCGAGCAGCGAGGTGTCGAGGTTCTTCGGAATGAAGCCCGCGCCGATGCCCTGAATGGGGTGCGGCGCCGGCGCGCCGCCGGAAATGACCGGCGAAGCCACCGGCTCGACCGCGAACACCTGCAGCTTCGGCCACTTCTTCTTCAGCACCTGCGCCACGCCCGTGATGTGGCCGCCCGTGCCCACGCCGGTGATCAGCACGTCGATGCCATCAGGAAAGTCGGCCGCGATTTCCTCTGCCGTGGTGCGCACGTGCACTTCGACATTCGCGGGGTTGTTGAACTGCTGCGGCATCCACGCACCGGGCGTGCCGGCCACGATTTCCTCGGCGCGGGCGATGGAGCCCTTCATGCCGTTGGCGCGCGGTGTCAGGTCGAACGAGGCGCCGTAGGCCAGCATCAGGCGGCGGCGCTCGATGGACATGCTGTCGGGCATCACCAGGATCAGCTTGTAGCCCTTGACGGCCGCCACCATGGCAAGGCCGATGCCGGTGTTGCCCGAGGTGGGCTCGACGATGGTGCCACCGGGCTTGAGTGCGCCGCTTTTCTCGGCGTCTTCCACCATCGACAGCGCGATGCGGTCCTTGATGGAGCCGCCGGGATTGGCGCGCTCCGACTTGATCCACACCTGCTGCTTCGCATTGCCGAACAGGCGGTTGATGCGGATGTGCGGTGTGTTGCCGATGGTCTCGAGGATGTTCTGGGCCTTCATGGACGGAGTCTCCTTGGGTCAATGCGTTTGTCGGACGGACAGCGCGCATTGTGAGACCAGCCCATGACCCCTGCGGCCCCTATGTCGCTCCAGGCGTGAAGGTCATCGCCACGCCGTTCATGCAGTAGCGCAGCCCGGTGGGCTTCGGCCCGTCGTCGAACACGTGACCCAGGTGGCCGCCGCAGCGGCGGCAGTGCACTTCCGTGCGCGCCATGCCGAAAGACCGGTCCTGGTGCTCGCCCACGGCCTTGTCGAGCGGCTGCCAGAAGCTCGGCCAGCCGGTGCGGCTGTCGAACTTGGTCTTCGAAGAGAACAGGTCGAGCGCGCAGCCCGCGCAGCTGAAGCGCCCGGCCCGGTGCTCGTCGTTGAGCGGGCTCGTGTAGGGCCGCTCGGTGCCTTCCTGGCGCAGCACCGAGAACTGGCTCGCGGTGAGCAGCTTGCGCCATTCGGCCTCGGTGTGCGTGACTTCGAATTTCTCGTTGTCCGCTGCGTGCGCAGGGCGTGTGCCCCAGCCGAAGAACTGGGCAATGGCCAGCCCCAGGGTCGAAGTGCCAGCGGCAATGGCGAAGCGGCGTCTGGTGTTTTGCGTCATGCCCTTAGTTCGGGTCGGTGAGGCGGCGGGTTACAAATAGCGGCGCAGCATCGCCTGAAAAGGCGCTTTCGCCCGTGAGGCGATAATCCGCCCCGTGAAGCACGCCAGACCGCCGCTGGTGCAAGTCTCGAAAGAGCGCACTGGAGGAACGTCCGGACTGCATAGGACAGCGCAGGAGTTAACGACTCTCCACCGTGAGGTGAGGATCAGAGCAACAGAGACGAGCCGATTAAGTTCGGGTGAAACGGGCAATCTCTGCGCGCAGCAACACCAAGTAGGCCAGTATTGAGGTGGTTCCGCTGAGCTGGCGGGTAGGTGGCATCGAGCCGTCTGGTGACAGGCGGCCCAGAGTAATGGCGGTCACGTCGAGGGCTTCGCAAGAGGCCCTCGATGCACAGAATCCGGCTTATCGGCGGGCTTCACACTTTTCTTCTTCCCGTTTTTCTTTTTTCGCGCCTTCGGCCTGAAGGCGGGCGACAGCCTTGTCGCCAGCAAGGGATTGGTAGTTACCCGTACAATCGATAGCATGCTAATTAATAGGCGGCTACCGTGACCGACTCCGACAACTCCCAACCGACACGCGAAAACGCGCTGATGCGGCTCGGCATGTCGCTTTCGGTGCTGCAGCGCGGCTACCGCGCCCATGCAGACAAGGCGGTGGCGCACGTCGGGGTGTCGCAATCGCTGGCTTGGCCGATCGTGATGCTCGGCCGCATGAACGGCGAAGTGCGCCAGGGCGTGCTGGCCGAGGCGCTGGGCATCGAAGGCCCTTCGTTGGTGCGCTCGCTCGACCAGCTGGTCGAGGCCGGTTTCGTCGAGCGGCACGAAGATCCGTCCGACCGCCGTGCCAAGACCCTGCATCTCACCGAAGCCGGCAAGGCCGCCTGCGCGCCCATCGAGGCCGCGCTGAGCCTGATGCGCACCGCAATGTTCGAAGGCGTGCCGGACGAAGACATCGCCGCCTGCCTGCGCGTGTTTGCCGTGCTCGAAGAGCGCCTGGGCCGCGCCGCGCAGCCGCCGCAAGAAGGGCGCAAGTAAATGGCCGCGCTCAGCCTGCCGCGCTTCAGCCGCGCGGAGCTTCTCTTTTCCGGCAAGAGCTTCGCCGCGGCCATGCTGGCGATGTACCTTGCCAGCCGCGCCGGCCTGCCGCGTCCGTTCTGGGCGCTCATGACCACCTACATCGTCGCCCATCCGCTGGCCGGCGCCGTGCGCTCGAAGGCGGTGTACCGCTTCTGCGGCACGCTCATCGGCAGCACCGCCACTGTGCTGCTGGTGCCCGCGCTGTCCAACGCGCCCGAGCTGCTGACGCTGGTGCTCGCGCTGTGGGTCGGGCTGTGCCTGTGCATCTCGCTGCTCGACCGCACGCCGCGCTCGTATGTGTTCATGCTCGCGGGCTACACGGCGGCACTGATCGGCTTTCCGTCGGTGCAGACGCCGCTCGCGCTGTTCGACACCGCCGTGGCGCGCGTGGAAGAAATCGGCCTCGGCATCTTCTGCGCCACGCTGGTCCACAGCCTCGTGCTGCCCGCGGGGCTTGCACCGACCGTGCTGGGCCTGCTCGACCGCACGCTGCAAGACGCGCGCAAGTGGCTCGGCGACCTGCTGCAGCCTGCCGGCCGCAGCAGCAACGCCGATCCGAAACGCCTCGACGACGACCGCCGCCGCCTCGCCGGCGACATCACGCAGCTGCGCCTGCTCTCCACCCACGTGCCCTTCGACACCACGCACCTGCGTTGGACCGCGGGCGCCATCCGCGCCATGCAGGACCGCGTCGCCGCGCTCACTCCGGCCCTGTCGGCCGTCGAAGACCGCCTGCAGGCGCTGGAGCAGGCCGAAGGCCGGCTCGCACCCGATGTGGCTGCCGTGCTCTCACAGGCCGCACAGTGGCTGCGTGAAGAAGCCGAACCCACCGGCGACGCAGCAACCCGCGCTGAACGCCTGCAAGCCCTGCGCCGCGCCATCGACGTACTGAGCGCCACACCCGCGAGCGCGCAGCAACAGACTCCATGGGGCCGCGCCCTGCGCATCGGCCTCGCAGGCCGTCTCGCAGAACTCGTCGACGGCTGGACCGCCTGCGCCCAGCTGCGCCTGGACATCGACGAAGGCCTGAAGGGCGCCGCGCCGCTGCGCCGCACGGCAGCGCTCGGCAGTCGAGTGCTGCACCGCGACTACGGCATGGCGCTGCTGTCCGCGCTTGCGGCCGTCATCGCCATCTGCCTGTGCGGCGCGTTCTGGATCGTCACCGGCTGGCCCATGGGCTCGGCCGCGACCATGATGGCTGCCGTCTTCTGCTGCTTCTTCGCCACCATGGACGACCCCGTGCCGGCGATCCACGGCTTCCTGAAGTGGACGCTGTTGTCCATTCCGATCTCGGCGCTCTATGTGCTGGTGCTGATGCCCACGGTGCAGGACTTCGGCATGCTCGTGGTCATCTGCGCGCCGCTCTTCCTGCTGCTGGGCCTCTACCTGCCGCGCCCGACGCATTTCATGCCCGCGATGGCGCTGATCTTCGGCGTGGCCGGCACGCTCGCGCTGCACGACACGGCCAGCTCCGATCTCGTGAGCTTCCTCAACAGCATGATCGGCCAGATCGTCGGCGTGGTCGTTGCTGCGCGAGTCACCCGCCTGGTGCGTTCGGTGGGCGCCGACTGGAGCGCGCGCCGCATCCAGCGCGCCACATGGCGCGAACTCGGCGACATGGCCGCGTCTTCTCAACCGCAGTACGCGCAGAGTGATGCTTATGCCGTGCGCATGCTCGACCGCATCGGCCTGCTCGCACCGCGCATCGCGCAGGCCGGCGGCACCGTCGAGGGCGTGGCGGCCAACGATGCGCTGCGCGACCTGCGCATGGGCGCCGACATCGCCGTGCTGCAGCGCGTGCGCGCCCAGCTGCCGCTGGCTACATCGGCCGCGCTGCTGGGCGGCATCTCGCGCTTCTTCCGCCAGCGTTCGGAAGGCCGCATGAACCCGCGTCCGCCGGGCCTGCTGCCGCAGATCGACGAGGCGCTGAACGCAATGCTCGAAGCGCGCGACACCGCCGCTTCATCGACGTCGCGCGCCGCCGTTACCGCACTGGTCGGCCTGCGCCGCAATCTTTTTCCCGACGCGCCACCGATGCTGGGCGCGTCCAGGCAAGGAGCTTCCGCATGATCGGCGAAGCCAGTTTCTACGGCCTCTACCTGCCCTGGATCATGGTGCTGGCCCTCGGCGCGCTGCTCGCGCTGTGGGGCGTGCGCCGCCTGCTCGCGGCCACCGGCGTGTACCGCTGGGTGTGGCATCCGGCGCTGTTCGACATGGCGCTCTACCTGCTGCTGCTCTACGCGCTGAGCCGCGTTACCTCCTACCTCCAATAAACAGACAGACAACGAGATCTCCATGAAAGCCACCACCAGTCCTTCCGCAGAAAACCCGTGGGCCCAGCGCCTCGGGCGCGTTCTTTTCACCGTGGTCGTGGTGGCCGCCGCCGTGTGGGCCGGCCTGCGACTGTGGGACCACTACGAACTCGCACCGTGGACGCGCGACGGCCGCGTACGCGCCAACGTCGTGCAGATCGCGCCCGACGTGTCGGGCCTCGTCACCGCCGTGCCGATCCGCGACAACCAGCCGGTCGCCGCCGGCACGCTGCTGTTCGAGGTGGACCGCGCGCGCTACGACCTCGCCGTGCGCCAGGCCCAGGCCGTGCTCGCCGCGCAGCGCGCCCAGAGCGCCCAGGCGCAGCGCGAGAACACGCGCAACACGGGGCTCGACGACCTGATCTCGAAGGAGTCGCGCGAACAGACCCGCTCGCGCGTCGAGCAGATGCAGGCCGCCGTCGCGCAGGCCGAAGTGGCGCTCGACTCGGCCCGCCTCAACCTGCAGCGCGCCCAGGTGCGCGCGCCCACCGACGGCCTCGTCACCAACCTCGACCTGCGCCAGGGCAGCTACGCCGCGGCGGGCCGCCCGGTGCTCGCGCTGGTCGATGCGCAGTCGTTCTATGTCGAAGGCTATTTCGAAGAAACCAAGCTGCCCCGCATCCACCTCGGCGACCGCGTGCGCGTCACGCCGATGGGTGGCGGCGCGGTGTTCGAAGGCGCGGTCGACAGCGTGGCTGCCGGCATTGCCGACCACGACCGCTCCACCAGCGCCAACCTGCTGCCCAGCGTGAACCCGACCTTCAACTGGGTGCGGCTCGCGCAGCGCATTCCGGTGCGCATCAAGCTCGATCCGCTGCCGCAGGGCGCGCGCCTTGTTGCGGGCCAGACGGTGACGGTGCAGGTGCTGGAGAACAAGGCGGCGCAGAAGACGGCGGCAACGACCCCAGCGCCGCAGAAGGGATGAACAGCATGACCCGCTTCGCATTTCGCCTTGCATCGCTGGCCGTCGCCGCCGGGCTCGCGGCCTGCGCGGCGGTCGGCCCCGATTACAAGCAACCGCCCGAGGCGCTCGCCAGCCAGAGCGCTGCCGGCAAGCCCTTCGCCGAGGCGCCCGCCAACGCCGCGCCGCTGCCTGCGCACTGGTGGCGCCTGTACCACGACCCGCTGCTCGACAGGCTCGTCGAGCAGGCTCTCGCGCACAACACCGACCTGCGCCAGGCCGTGGCCAACCTCGAGCGCGAGCGCGCCATCGACGACGAAGTGGCCGGCGGCAAGTACCCCACCATCGGCGTGAATGGCGGCCCGTCGTTCGGCCACCAGTCGGGCATCCAGTTGCTGCAGCGCGGCTACGAGCCGCCGAGCACCTTCAACTACAGCCTGGGCGCCTCGCTGTCGTACCAGGTCGACCTGTTCGGCCAGCTGCGCCGCGCCATCGAAGCCTCGGCCGCCAACACCGACGCGGCTGAAGCCGCGCTCGACCTGGTGCGCGTCAACGTCGCAGCGGGCACTGCGCGCGCCTATGCCGAAGCCTGTTCCACCGGCTTGCGCCTGGAGATCGCGCAGAAGTCCGTCGACCTGCAGAAAGACGCGGTGAATGTCACAGAGCGCCTGCAGAAGGCCGGGCGCGCCGGCGCCATCGATGCGGGCCGCGCGCGTGCGCAGCTGCAATCGCTCAATGCCGCGCTGCCGCCGCTGCAGGCCAGCCGCCAGGCCGCGCTGTACCGCCTGGCCACGCTCACCGGCGCGCTGCCGCAAGACTTTCCGCGCGAGGTGGCCGGCTGCACCACGCCGCCGCGTGTGGCCGGCGTGCTGCCCGTGGGCGACGGCGCACAACTGCTGCGCCGCCGGCCCGACATCCGCCAGGCCGAGCGCACGCTGGCCGCGTCCACCGCGCGCATCGGCGTCGCCACGGCCGATCTGTACCCGCACGTGTCGATCGGCCTGTCGGCAATGTCGGCCAGCACCGCCGCTGATTTCGGGCGCAAGGACAGCATGAGCTACAGCCTCGGCCCGCTGATCTCGTGGACGATTCCGAACACCGGCGTGGTCCAGTCGCGCATCGCGCAGGCCGAGGCCGGCACGCGCGGCGCGCTCGCCAAGTTCGACGGCACCGTGCTCACCGCGCTGCGCGAGACAGAGACCGCGCTCGGCAACTACGCGCGCGAACTCGACCGCCGGGCTGCGCTGGAAGCCTCGCGCGACCAGAGCGCCATCGTCGCGCGGCAGGCGCGCCAGCTCTACCAGAACGGCCGCACCGGCTACCTCGATTCGCTCGACGCCGAGCGCGCGCTGGCCGCGAGCGAGTCCGCGCTGGCCGCCAGCGAAGCGCAGCTGTCCGACGACCAGGTCATGCTTTTCATGGCGCTGGGCGGTGGCTGGGAGCCTGAAGATACGAATCTTGCGCAAGGCAACCCGACCGGCGGCGCAACCACCACCAAGCAATGACCGCAGCCATCACCTCCGAGCCACAGCGCCGCCCGCACGCGCCGCTGTGGCTGCTGGCGTTGGTCACCTTCAGCGGCACGCTGGCCATGCACATCTTCGTGCCCGCGCTGCCCATCGCCGCAAAGAGCCTTGGCGCCGGCATCGGCGCCATGCAGATGACGGTGAGCCTCTACATCTTCGGCCTGGCAGTGGGCCAGCTGGTGTACGGCCCGCTGGCCGATCGCTACGGGCGGCGGCCGGTGCTGCTGTTCGGGCTGGGGCTGTATTGCGTGGCGGGTCTTGCGGCTGCGGTCGCGCCAGAAGTGCACTCGCTCATCGCGGCGCGCCTGTTCCAGGCGGTCGGCGGCTGCGCCGGCCTCGTGCTCGGCCGCAGCATCGTGCGCGACACGGCCGAGCCGCAAGAGGCCACGCGCCGCCTCGCGTTGATGAATCTGATGGTCACCATCGGCCCGAGCCTCGCGCCGCTGCTCGGCGGTGCGCTCGCCACCGCGCTGGGCTGGCGCTCGATCTTCTACGCGCTCTTTGCCCTCGGCGTCATCGGCTTCCTGTTCACCTGGCGCCTGCTGCCCGAAACCGGCGCGCCCGGCGCGGCCGTCAATGCGCGTGAGCTCGCCCGCAACTACAGGAAGCTGCTGGCCTCGCCGGCCTTTCTCGGCTTCTCGGTCGGCGGCGGCTGCGCCACCACGTCGATGTATGCCTTCATTGCCTCGGCGCCCTTCATCTTCGTGGATCAGCTGCACCGGCCGGCGCACGAGGCGGGCATCTACCTGGCCATCCTGGTGTCGGGCGTGTGGCTCGGCAGCTTTCTCACCAGCCACCTGATCTCGCGTGTGCGGGTCGACCGCCTCATGGTCCGCTCGAACGCCTTGAGCGTGGCCGCGGCCTTCGTGCTGCTGGGCGCGGCGCTGACCGATCACCTCTCGGTGCCGCTCATCGTCGCCTGCATGTTCCTGTTCACGGTCGGCGCCGGCATGGCCTCGCCGGCTGCGCTCACGCAGGCAATCAGCGTGAACCCGCAGGTCATCGGCTCGGCCTCGGGCCTTTACGGCTTCACGCAGATGGCCGTGGGCGCGCTGTGCACGGCGCTCGCGGGCATGGGCCACCGCAACCCCGCGCTGGCATCGGCCATCGTGCTGGCGGGGGCGGGCATCGTGGCGCAGCTGTCGTTTGCGGTGGCGCTGCGCGCGCAGAAGGCCCGCACGCTCACGGCGTGAGTCAGCCCTTGCAGCGCTTCTTCAGGTCCGTGCCGATCTGCGCGGTGAGGCTGTCCAGTGCCGTGTTGAAGGCTTCCTGGATTTCGCTCTCGGACGTGGACCAGTTCATCGAGTCGTCGAAGCCGCGATAGGTTTTCGTCGTCGTTGTCGCGCCCGAACCCTCCGGCGGAAACTGCACGCGCACGACGAGGTTGGCCGACTTCAGCGTGACGAGGCCGTGCACATAGGCCTTCAGCACCGTGACCCGGATCGCCGGTGCGCCGGCATCGCGCGTGTAGCCGGGAATCGATGCGATGCCGCTCCTGAACCATCCGTCGAAGCCCGCGCCGTCGATGTGCGTGCGGCCCATCTGGCCCAGGCTCTGCGCGTCGCGCTGGTCGTCGATGCCGCCGAGGGAGAACGCGCAGGCCGGCGCTATGGGGGGCAGCTGTGCAGCTGCAGTCCGGCGATGCAGGCCTGCAACCTTGTCCGACGCGCACCCCGCCAGGAGCAGCGGCGCCGCCAGTGCGCAGCAGGCTGCGCGGCGCCAACCCATGCGGGTCACTTCGCAGCCGTGTCCGCGACAGCCTGCACGGCGGACACTGCCGCCGCCGGGGCGGCTGCATCGGCCGAAGGAGTAGCTGGGGACGTAGCCACAACCGCCGGCGCTGCGGCTGCCACGTTGGCCAGTGCCGCATCGAAGTACAGCGAACCGTCGGGGTAGCGAAGCAGCTTGCCGGTATTGCGTTGCGACACCAGGTTGGCCTTCAGGCCGAGCGGGGTGTCGACATTGGCCGTCGCGGCTGCATAGATGGGGTGCTTGCTCTGCAGATCGGAGGCCAGCAGCGCCGTCGACTGCGCGATGCCGTCCAGCAGCGCCACCTTCAGCAGGCGAGCGTTGTCGGCCTTCCAGGCCGCGATGTTCTTCGTGGCGTCGTCACCCGACGCCGGGTGCTTCGCGCGGTAGATGATGTTGCTGCGGTAGGTCGCGTTCTGCAGCGCAAGTGCCGGCTCCGAAGGCGTTGCCGACAGCGCGGTCGGCAGCTTGGCCGCCTTGCGCGCCGTGGCCCCGCGCGGATAGATCAGGCCTCGCGCCGAGACTTCCAGCGTGGAGAAGTCGGGCGACAGGTGGTAGTCGAGGTTGATGAACATCACCGCGTTCGACGTCGAGCCCTTGAACGTCTTCTCGTACGCCTCCGTGGTGACGGTCTTGGTAACGGCCACGTCCGCGAGTTGCATGTTGGGCACCGACTGCAGCGACTGCGTGAGCGACTCGCGCATGAGCTGGTCAAAGTTCACGTCGACCAGTTCGTCCTTGAGCGGGCGAACGCTCTCTTCGGCCGCCTTGGCCCGCGTGGCGTTGACGCTTGCATCCACCGCGCCCATCGCACCGCCACAGGCCGCGGCCAGCAGAATGCCCAACCCCGGAACGGCCCCGCATGCCGCGGCACCGGTGGCAGCCGCATTCGAACGGACAAAGGCCGCATACAGCTCGGCCTGCGTGATGCCGACCTTCACCTCGACGGGCTGGAGGGCGCCGAGCACTTCAGGCTTGACCGGCTGCGTGGCCGGCAGGTGCGTGCAACCGGCGAAGACGAACGATGCCAACACCGGAATAACGGCGCTGCGGATAGCGAACATGAGTTTCTCCCTCGGACATGTGATTCGAATGCATCGCTGCGCCCCCTGTTTATGTCGGGTGTCTGCAGCGATGAAGCCTCGGCCAAGGTCTGCCACCTTTCGGCCGGCAGGGATCGTACATGCCGTTACGCTTTGTGCAACATTTGTCGCGCGCCCGGGTGCCCGGACTGTGCGGAAAAGCACTGTCCCTCGAGTTTGTCCCAGTCTGCGCGAGGGGGCGGAATCAGCGCGTGAAGAGCCAGCCCCCCTTGGGCTGGCGCATCAGCTCGTGGCGTTTCACGGCGCGTTCCTCGCCGTCATCGCCCACGTAGACCACCTCGAAGCGCAGCAGCTTCGGCGTGACCATCTTCCAGTTCTGGATGCGCTTGACGGTCACGCAGGCGGTCTTGTCGTGGTACTGCATTTCCGTCATCGGGCCGCCCTGGAAGCCCGTGCCGTCGAACAGGCGGCCGGGCGCGGCAAAGGGGTTGAGCACCGCACCGTTGCGCGCGGTGATGCAGCCCTCGGTCCGCACGAAGGACTCGATGGTCGGCGAGGCGCTGCGCACCACCTTGCCGACGGCCGGGCTGGGCGGTTTGCCGCCGATGGCTTCGCGGATGCGCTCGACCTGCTCTTCTGTGATGGGCGCCAGGCCGTCCTTCGAGACCACGGCAGGCGGTGGTGCCGGTGGCGCGGGCGGCGGTGGTGGCGCGAAAAACGTGCAGCCCGCTACCAGTGCCAAAGGCACGGTGCAGGCCAGGGCGGTGCTCGGTGGTCCGAACTTCATGGCTCAGTCTCCCTGACGGCGGCCCATCGGGGCCGCTGGCTGAAAATTGCAGGCCGCGAACATGCGGTGCATCGTCGTTGTCGTCCTCTTTCTCTTCTCTTCTTTATTTCTTCGTTGTTGTTTTTCAGAAGCGTTCGTGGGGTGCAAGGTAGCGCCACTGCCCGGGCTGCAGCCCCGCCAGCGGCACGCGGCCGATGCGGATGCGCCGCATCGCCAGAATGCGCAGGTTTACGCCGTCGCAGATGTTGGCAATCTGCCCCGGCCGCGCGCCCTTGAGCGCGAAGCGCAGGCCCGTCTGCTCGTCGCTCTGGCGGCCGATGCTCACGCGCGCGGGCGAGCGTTCCAGCCGCGCCAGCACCTCGGCGCTCACCGGGCCGGCCACGTCCACCATCACCTCGTGTTCGAGGATGCCGGCGTCTTCCTGCAGCTTGCGTTCGATGCGGAATTCCTGCGTGTACGCGACCAGCCCGCTGGCGCCGGTTTCGAGCGGCGTCATGCAGCGTTGCGCCTTTGCATGCGCCGGCAGAAAGCGCTGTCCGGCGCGCTCGGGCTCGTGATGATTCGCAGCCACCAGCAGGCGGTGCGCGGTGTCGGTTGCCATGCCGGCAGGCTTGTACAGAAGCAATGTGACAGGCACTACCGGCTCGGGCTTGGCACCCGCCTCGATCTCGACCTGCTGGTGCGGCAGCACGCGCGACTGCGGCAGCATCTGCGGCACGCCATCGACGCGCACTGCGCCGTTCTCTATCAGCAGCTCGGCTTCGCGCCGCGACACGCCAGCCATTGCGGCCACGCGCTTGGCGAGGCGGATGCCTTCGTCTTCGACGGGAGCAGTTTTCATGTTCATCGGGGCGCCGCCAGTTGGCGGATGCGTGCCACGTGCGCTGCCAGCGAGCGGGCCGCCACTGGCCACATGCGTTCGGGCACGTCGTCGTAGGCCAGCGGCAGCCATTCTTCGGGTGTGCCTTCGGGCAGCTTCTGCATCGCGGCGGTGATCTTGGCTTCGCGCTTCAGGCGGTGCGCCTTCAGCATGCCGATGGCGGTGCGGGCAAAGCCGATCACGTAGCCGTGCGCCGGCAGGATGAAGTCGATGCCGCCGGCCTCGCAGGCCGCATCGAGCGTGTCGAGCGAATCGAGGTACGCCGTCATGTCGCCATCGGGCGGATCGACCACCGTGGTGCTGCCGTTGAGGATGTGGTCGCCGGAGAACAGCAGGCCGTCTTCTTCCAGCACCAGGCACAGGTGGTTGGCCGCATGGCCGGGTGTGTGTATCACGCGCAGCGTGTGGGTGACGGTTTCGCCGGCAGCGTTGGCGCCCGACAGCACGAGGCGTTCGCCATCGGCCAGTTCGCGCTCGGGCGTGAAGCGCGCGGTGGCGCGCGCGGTCGTCTTCGAGGCCAGGCCCAGGATCGGCGGCTTGCCGTTCTTGCACAGTGCCTGCAGCGGCGCGGCGCCCGGCGAGTGGTCGGCATGCGAGTGCGTGCAGACGATCATGCGGATGTCGCCCTTCGTGGCGCGCCACAGCCGGCCGATGTGGTCGAAGTCGTTCGGGCCCGGGTCGATCACGATGTAGCCCGTTGCCGCGTCGCCCACGATGTAGCTGTTGGTGCCCGGGCCGGTCATCGCGCTCGGGTTGGGCGCGATGAGGCGCATCACGTTCTTCAGCAGCGGCACCGGGTGCTCGCTCTGCCAGTCGAGCGCGTGCAGGAGCTGGCCGTCGGGGCACACCAGAGCGAGTTCGCCATAGGGCGACTCGTGTTCCATGTAGCGCGCGTCCTCGCCCTTGAGCAGGCCGGCGCGCGGGCAGCTGGTCCACAGCGGGGCCTCGCTGGCACAGGCCGCGAGCAGGGCATCGACGGTGGGGTACGCGGCCATGCGCTGCAGCGTGCGCACGGTCGGGAAGATCATGAAGAAGGTGCCGGCCTCATGGCGCGCGAGCGCATCGGCCGGATGCACCCAGCTGGGCTCGAACTGTTCGCTCTCGTCGGCCGTGGGTGTCTGGCCTTCGGGCATGCGCGCCACCAGAAAGGGCACGTCGAAGCGCTTGGGCAGGTCGCGGTCGGTCATCCAGTGCGCGAAGGTGAATACGCGGTCCGAGTCGAGCACCAGCCCGCGGGCCGCGCACTGGTCGGCAAAGGCGGTGCCGGCGGTGTTGCCGCGGTCCATTGCCGCGACTTCTTCGGCTCTGACAGGGCTTCCGTCGGCATGGTGCGCGAGCAGGATGCCCAGCTCTTCGAAAGCCTCGCGAATGGCCGCGATGGCCTGCGTGCGCTGCACGCGGCTTTGCGTGGGGCGGCGCGTGGCGATGCGCTTGGCCGCTTCGTCGGCGTCATCGATATGGCCGCCGGGAAATACGTAGGCGCCGGGCGCGAAACTGGCGGTGGCCGAGCGGCGGGTCATCAGCACTTCGATGCCGGCGGCGCTGTCGCGCAGCAGCAGCACCGTGGCGGCCGCGCGCAGGGGCGCGGGCTCGCGTGGGGTGTGTAGTTGTTGGGAGGAACGGACCATGGGGCAATTATGGGGAGCAGGCGCGATACATGCATGTCGACGCGCATAAGCTCATATGGAATCGGGCATCAGCGGCGCGCCACAATTCGCGCCTGCACCGTCTGCATTGAAGACAAAAGACTGAACGACCGAAAGACTGTCATGGCCCATTCTCCACTCACTCGTCTTGCCCGCCGTGTATTGCTGCTGGCAGCGGCCTCGCTCGTCGTGCCCGCCGCCCTCGCTCAACAGGACTGGCCGCAACAACCCGTCACGCTGATCATGGGCTTTCCGGCCGGCTCGGGCGTCGACGTGGTGGCCCGCGTCATCCAGGAGCCGCTGGCAAAGCAGCTCGGGCGGCCCGTCGTCATCGACTACAAGTCCGGCGCCGCAGGCAACATCGCCAGCGACTACGTGGCCCACTCGAAACCCGACGGCTACACGCTTGCCTTCGGCACAGCCGCCACGCACGGCAGCAACGCCGCGCTCTACAAGAAGCTGCCCTTCGATGTGGAAGCCGACTTCATTCCGGTGGCGCCGGTGCTCGATGTGTCGAACGTGCTCACCATCAATCCCGACGTGATCAACGTCAAGACCTTGAAGGAATTCGTCGAGCTGGTCAAGGCCAACCCCGGCAAGTACAACTATGCGTCTACAGGCAACGGCGCAGGCACGCACATGGCCTTTGCCGAATTCAATTCGCGCCTGGGCCTGAACATGGTGCACGTGCCCTACAAGGGCGGCCCCGAGGCCATTACCTCGGTGGTGCGCGGCGAGACCTGCTGCATCATGAACCAGGTGCAGACCATCCTTCCGCACTACAAGGCCGGCAAGGTGCGCCTGCTGGGCGTGACCACCGCGGCGGCCGTGCCGGCGGTGAAAGAAGTGCCCACCATCGCATCGAGCGGCCTGCCGGGCACCAAGGGCTTCGACAGCTCGATCTGGTTCGGCATCTTCGCGCCCAAGGGCACCGACCCGCAGATCGTCGACAAGCTCAATGCCGCCGTGAAGGCCGTGCTGGAGCAGCCCGAGATCCGCGAGCGCTTCGAGAGCCAGGGCAACACCGTGCGCATCGAGTCGCCGGCACAGTTCAAGAAGACCGTGCACGACAACCGCGTGAAGTGGGCCGAGGTCGCGAAGGCCGCGAACATCAGCATCGACTGAGTTGCCAGCTACGGGCCGTGGTTCAGTTCACGCCCGGCGCGCCGGCATCGTCATCGCGATCACGCCGGCCATGATGAAGGCAAGGCCGGCCCACGCCGTGGGCACCGGTGCCTCGCCAAGAAACACCACCCCGATCATCACGCCGATAGGCACGCGCAGATAAGCCTGCGCAGCCGTCGACATCGGCCCCAGCGTCTTGATGAGCCGGAAGTAGATCGTGAAGGCCAGCGCGGTGGACAGCACCGCGAGCGCGAGCACCGCCATCATCGAAGCGGCAGACGGCGCGAGTGTCCACGGCCGGTCGATCACGAGGCTCGCGGGCAGCAGCATCGCCGTGCCGCTCAGCAGCGAGCCGGCGGCCGGCACCATCGGGTCCAGCCCCTTGAACACGCGGCCGAACATCGCGGCGCAGCCGTAGCAGACGGCGGCGGCCACCAGCCCGAGTTGCGCGAGCAGCGAATGCCCGAGCCCGTTCAGCGCCTCGAAGCCGACGATCAGGCAGATGCCCGCCAGCCCCGCACCCACGCCGAACAGGCGCCGCAGCGTGGGCCTCTCGGAGCCGCCAAGGCCCAGCCCCAACAGGAAGATGAAGATCGGCGAGGTCGAGTTGAGGATGGTCGCCAGGCCCGCATCCACGCTGCGTTCGGCCCACGCAATGAGAGTGAAGGGCAGCACGCTGTTCAGGCAGGCCTGCAGTGCGAAGCGCCACCACATCGCCGGCTCCTTCGGCAGCTTCACGCCGCGCATGCGCAGCACCGCAAGCAGCAGCAAGCCGGCAATCAGCGTGCGCGCCGCGATCAGCGTGACTGGCGGGATCGTCGCCACGCCGATCTTGATGAAGGTGTACGAAGCGCCCCAGCAGGTGGCCAGCAGCGCGAGCAGTGCCCATTCGAAGGCGACGTTGGTGTGGGGCTTGCTGGCGGAGGAGAGTGTGTGCATGGCGCCGATCATCGCGAGCCCTGCCAACCGACACTTCGCCCGCGAGCGAAGCGTGGATGCCTCAGTGGCTGTGCCCGTGCGCGGTGGTGCCGCCGCCGTTCAGCAGCGTCGCCAGGTCCACCTCCTGCTCGGCTGCCGCGCCTGCGATGACGCGCTGCTCCAGCTCGTCGAGGTGCTCCAGCGCCACGGCCAGCGCCTTGTCGAGCGACTTGCCCGTCGTCAGTGCTTCGATGATCTGCTCATGCTCGCGCGGCGCGCAGCTTGCGGCCTCGGCGGAGTCGTACAGCGCCTTGTAGAGCTCGGTGTTCGAAATCAGCCGGCGGATGTACGACAGCAGCTCGTCGCTGCCCGCCATCTCCGCCAGCAGCAGGTGGAAGTCGCCCGCCAGCCGGATCGAGTCTTCGCGCCTGCCTTCCTTGAACGCCTTCTGCTCCGCCTGCACGTGCTTGCGCAGCGCGGCCACCTGCTCGCGTTCGAGGTTGCCGAACAGCGTGGTCACCAGCCCGGCTTCGACGATGCGGCGCGCGCGGTAGATGCCGCGCATGTCGTCGATGGACGGGTTGGGCACGAAGGCGCCGCGGTTGTGCTCCAGCACCAGCCGTTTTTCGGAACCCAGCCGCGCCAGCACCTTGCGCACAGCACCGCGCGTGCAGCCCAGCGCCTCGGCCAGCGCGCGTTCGCGCAGGGGAGTGCCGGGGCGCAGCTTGCCGCTGAGCAGTGCCTTCGACACGGCGGCGTAGACGCGTTCGTCCACGTTGGCTTCGTCGGCGTCGGTGGGCTCTGCAGGGGCGGCGGAAGTGGGGGATTTGCGTGCGGTGGAAGGCATAGGCGTGGGGATTATTGCCCGCGCCGTGTCGCGTCCGGGAAATCCCCCGGATTGACTCGGCCCCTCCCGCTCCGTACCATTCGCCTCGTTTGGTTAACCAAAATAATTGTATATGGTTGACCAAAATTGAATTCGAATCTCAACCAGAACAGGAATCGAGGCAACCCATGAAATCCGCCAAATGGCTGGCCGCGCTGCCGGTAGCCGCTTTCTTCAGCGGGGGATGGCTGTCCTCCGTCGCGCCCACCTTCGTGTTCGGCATGCCCTTCCTGATGGTGTGGAACGTCAGCTGGCTGGTGCTGACCTCGCTGATCATGGTGGTCATCGACCGCGCCGAAGGCGACCTCGACGCGGCCGATGTCAAGGGAGACGCCCGATGAACGCCGCACTCGGCGTGATCGCCCTGTTCGTCGTCGGCGCGCTGGGCCTCGCGGTGCTCGCGCGGCGCGGCCGCACCATGAGCCTGGAGCAATGGGCGCTCGGCGGGCGCGGGCTGGGCGCGATCATGGTGTTCCTGCTGATGGCGGGCGAATCGTTTTCCACCTTCACTTTTTTGGGCGCCAGCGGCTGGTCTTACAGCAAGGGCTCGCCGGCCTTCTACATCCTGGCCTACGGCGGGCTGGCCTACCTCATGGCCTTCTGGATGCTGCCGGCCATCTGGCGCTACGCCACCGCGCACAAGCTGGTGTCGTTCTCCGACTTTTTCGCGCACAAGTACGACAGCCGTCCGCTCGGCGTGCTGGTGTCCATCGTCGCGCTCATGGGCATGGTCGCGCTGCTGACCATCCAGCTGCGCGGGCTCGGCATCATCGTGTCGGAAGCCTCGTACGGCTCCATCGCGCCGCAGGTTGCCATCTGGATCGGCACCGTGGTCATGGTGAGCTACATCCTCTTCTCGGGCATCCATGGCTCGGCCAGCATCGCCATCGTGAAAGACGTGCTCATCCTCGCGCTCGCCGTGTTCCTCGGCATCTACCTGCCGTGGCACTACTACGGCGGCGTCACGCCCATGTTCACCGCCATCCACGCGGCCAACCCCAGCTTCTTCGAGTTTCCGAAAGAAGGCCTGAACCTCACCTGGTACAACTCGACCATCCTGCTGACGGCGCTGGGCTACTACCTGTACCCGTTCAACCTCACCTCGGTGTATGCCGCCAGGAGCGCGAGCGCGGTGCGCCGCAACACCATCCTGATGCCGCTGTACCAGGTGGTCATCGCCTTCCTGTTCCTCGTCGGCTTCGCGGCCATCCTGCAGGTGCCAGGGCTCAAGGGCTCGGAGGTCGACCTTGCGCTGTTCGGGCTGGCAAAGCACACCTTCGACCCATGGTTCGTCGGCGTGATCGGCGGCACGGGCGTGCTCACCGCGCTGGTGCCGGGCTCGATGATTCTGCTCACGGCCTCCACCGTGATCGGCAAGAACGTCTACAAGGAAGGCTTCGCCCACAACGCCACCGACAAGCAGGTGTCGCGCGTGGCGCGCGGCGTGCTGCCGGTGTTTGCCTTGGTGGCGGTGTACTTCGTGCTGCGCGGCGGCACCACCATCGTGTCGGTGGCCATCTTCGCGTCGAGCCTGCTCACGCAGCTGCTGCCTTCGCTGCTGTTCAGCCTCATGAAGAAGCCCTTCGGCAACAAGCACGCGGCCTTCGCGGGCATCCTGGCGGGCGGCGCGGTGCTGGCCTTCATGATGACCACCAGCTCGAACCTGGGTACGCTGTTCCCGGCTGCACCGGTCGTCTTCAAGTCGCTCAACATCGGGCTCGTGGCGCTGGCGACGAATGCGCTGGTGTTCGTGATCGTGGCGCTCTTCACGGCGCGCATCGTGCCGCGTACCGTTGCAGCGCAACCTGCCTGATGCTTTCAACGAACGGACTCTCAACATGCCATCGCTCCTGATCCGCAACGTGCGCCCCATGGGCGCTTCCCCGTTCGACGTGCGGGTGCAGGACGGGCGCATTGCCGAGATCGGCACCGCGCTTGCCGCACCGGCCGGCGCCACCATCGAAGACGGCCAGGGCGCCTTGCTGCTGCCCGGCCTCGTCGAAGGCCACACCCACCTCGACAAGACGATGTGGGGCATGGACTGGTACCGCAACGAAGTCGGCACCAACCTCACCGACAAGATCGAGAACGAGCGCGCCTTCCGCCACTCCAGCGGGCACGACGCGGCCACGCAGTCGCTGGTGCTCGCCAAGGCCTTTCTCGCGCTCGGCACCACGCGGCTGCGCACGCATGTAGACGTCGACACGCAGGCCGGCCTGCGCCACCTTGAAGGCACCCTGCGCACGCGCGAGGCGCTGCGCGACGTGCAGCAGATCCAGATCGTCGCCTTCCCGCAGTCGGGCCTGCTGGGCCGGCACGGCACGGCCGAGCTGCTCGACCAGTCGCTGGCGCTGGGCGCCGACGTGCTCGGTGGCCTCGACCCCTGCGCCATCGACGGCGACCCGGTGAAGTCGCTCGACGTGCTGTTCGGCATTGCCCACAAGCACCAGCGCCCCATCGACATCCACCTGCACGAGCCCGGCGCCATGGGCGCGTTCTCGCTCGACCTCATCCTGCAGCGCACAGAGGCGCTGGGCATGCAGGGCAGGGTGGCCATCAGCCACGGCTTCTGTCTGGGCGACGTGAGCGAACGCGAGCGCGATGCGCTGCTCGCGCGCATGGCCAGGCTCGGCGTGGTGCTCGTCACCAGCGCGCCGCCCTCGCGCACCGTGCCGCCGCTCATGGCCTGCCGGCAGGCCGGCGTGACCGTGCTCGGCGGCAACGACGGCATCCGCGACACCTGGTCGCCCTACGGCAACCCCGACATGCTCGAGCGCGCCATGATCATCGGTCTGCGCTACAACCTGCGCCGCGACGACGAGATCGAAGTCGCGCTCGACACCGTCACGCACTCCGGCGCGCGCGGCTGCGGCTTCGAGGCCTACGGCCTGGTGCCCGGCAACCGCGCCGATCTCGTGCTGGTCGATGCGCAAACGGTCGCGCAGGCCGTGATCTCGCGGCCCGTGCGCAAGCTGGTGGTGGCGGGCGGCCGCATCGTGGCGCGCAACGGCGTGCTGCAGGCCGACGTGGCTGCCTTGTGAGGGCAGGGCGCAGTCGTGACGGAGGCGTCGCCTTCGCGGTAGTGATCGTGCTGGTGGCGCTGAACCTGCGTGCCTTTCTCACGTCGAGCAGCCCGCTGCTCGAACCCATACGCCTTGCGACCGGCATCGGCTTTCATGCGGTGGCGCTGCTCACGGTGCTGCCGATGTTCGCGATGGGGGCCACGTCGCTGTGCGGCGCGGCAGTGGGCCAGCGCATCGGCGCGCGCGGCGGTGTCGCGCTCGGGCTCGGAGCCATTGCCTTCGCTTGTGCGAGCCGCTATGTGGCGGGCGGCGCGGCTGCGCTGCTGTGGAGCGCGGCGCTCGCAGGCGCGGGTGTCGGGCTGGTTCAGGCGCTGATGCCCGGCGTCGTCAAGCAGGCCTACCCGACGCGCATCGGCGTGATGACGGGGCTGTACTCCGCCGCGATCATGGGCGGCGGCGGGCTCGGCGCCATGGCCAGCCCGTGGGTGGCGCATGCAATCGGCGGAGCGCAGCCCGACTGGCACGCGGGCCTCTCGATCTGGGCCCTGCTCGCAACCTTCGCGCTGCTGTATTGGCTCAACATGCGGCGCATGGAATTCACAGTCGCCGATGCGCCGCGCCAGAACCTCTCGTGGCTGCGCTGCTTCGCAAGCCGCCGCGCATGGCTGCTGGCGGCGTGCTTCGGCCTCATCAACGGCGGCTACACCAGCCTCGTCGCGTGGCTGCCGCACTTCTATGCCCAGCAGGGCTGGACCGCACAGCAGGGCGGCTCGGTGCTCGCGCTGATGACGGCCGCGCAGGTGGTCGCCGCGCTCGCCATGCCCGCCATCGCGCGCAGCCGGGGGCGCGACCTGCGGCCCTGGCTCGTGCTCACGTTGGTTGCGCAACTGGCGGGCTTCTGCGCGCTGACCTTCGATGCGCCCGTGCCAGCCGTCGCCATCGCCGTCGTGCTGGGCTTCGGCCTCGGCGGTGCGTTCTCGCTGTGCATGGTGCTGGCGCTCGATCACCTGCCAGACCCCGCACAGGCCGGCGCGCTCGCGGGCTTCATGCAGGGCGTGGGCTTCATGATCGCCGCGCTCGCGCCCTTCGTCACCGGCTGGGTGCGCGAGCACACTGGCGGCTTCACGCTCGCATGGGCTTACCTTGCCGTAGTCGTGGTGGTGCTGCTGCCGCTCATGCTGTGCTTCGACCCGCGTCGCTATGCCGCTGCCACAGCGGGTCTGTTCTCGCCGAAAGCGCACCACGCCACCAACGCGCTCACGGCGCTCGACAGCAGCGCCAGAAAGGCCTGAACACCATGTACCAACAGCAATTCATGCAACGCGCACTGGCCCTCTCGGCACAAGCGCTCCAGGAGCCCGGCACCGAGCCCTTCGGCGCCGTCGTCGTGAAAGACGGGGTGATCGTCGGCGAAGGCTTCAACCATTCCGTCGCGCATTCAGACCCGACTTCACACGGCGAAGTCGAAGCCATCCGCGACGCCTGCCGCAAGCTCGGCACCGTCAACCTGTCGGGCTGCGAGCTCTACACCTCGTGCGAGCCGTGCGCCATGTGCGTGGCGGCGATGCACATCGCGGGCATCGCCAAGCTGTACTACGCGGCCTCGCTCGCGCAGTCGGGCGAGGCATTCAAGGGGGTGGCTGTGGCGGCGCGGCACCCCATCGATGTAGATGCACTGCGCGCCGAAGCCGGTGCAACGCTTGCACAGCGCAGCCTTCCTGCGGAGCAGAAGCTCGACAGCGAGGCTGTGCAGATTCTTTCGGACTGGGCTGCGACGCGACGGGGTTCCTGAGCCCACGCGATCGAGGCGGGCGGCGCGGCAGCCGCCCCGATTCACGACGATGTTGTTACTCCCCGCTGCAAGCCAGCGTGAATAGAGTTGCCTCACGGCGCGATACGAAGCGCGCGATGAGGAGTCGGCATGAGCAGCATCAGGAACACCGCGACAACGCAACCCTCCGCACTGGTTGCACAGGCGCTCGCCATCTATCGAAGCATCGCCGCGTGCCACGCGCACATCGCAAACAACAGCAGCAGCAGCGCGAGTAACGCCAACGCACTCACCGCAGCGCTGATGCTGCCCTGCTACCAATCCAGCTTTCGCGAACTGGCACTTGCGCTGACCCTTGAAGAGGAGCGCGAACTTAGGTACGCGCTCGACGAATTTCGCAACTCAGCTGCATGAAGACGAGTACCTTCGCGCAACTTCTGTCCCACTGTGGTGCGTTCCGAATCGTTGCGCGGCCTTCGGAATTACGCTGATGGATTGAACGGGATTTCACTCGTAGCGACAAACACAACCAGCGCCCAGACTCCGCTTCCCCGGCCGGGAATTTATTTCATGGAAGTCATTTCTCTTGAAAGGAGTTGGCAATGGCGGAAAAGCAGAAATTCACCATCCTCTCGTTTGTCGGCGGCGGCATACGAGGGCTGATGCCGGTATCGGTCTTGAACAAGCTGTACGCGAAGTTCCCTCAGATCATCGACAACACCGACCTCATCGCGGGATGCTCGACGGGCTCGATCATCACCAGTGAGCTATTGGCGGGAAAGACGCCGCAAGACATCATCAATCTCTTCACCTCCCAGAACGGGGAGATCGGGTTCTACCAAAAGATGAACACCGATCCGACGGAGCCCGCGTATTCGATCGATGAGGTCTACGCCTCGCAGCTTGCGCTGCATGGCGACGCGAAGGTCCAGGATATCTACCTGAAGAAAGCGCTCTTCGTGACCTTCAATGTCGGCGGACTCGAAGTGCAGAACTCTGTGCAGACGGCCATACCGTGGCAGCCGGTCATGTACACGAACATGATCCCCGACCATGGCGACGTGACCATCGCCAAGGCGGCCACGTCGAGCGGCGCGATGCCCGGGCAACTGGGCTCGCTCGACGGCAACGTCGACGGCTGCTTCTTCAACCACGACCCCACGGTCGCGGCAATCGCCCTGGCGGTGAAGGCGGGCCATGCACTCGAGGACATTACCGCCATCACCTTCGGCACCGGCTACATGCCCGACTGGGTTGCCAGCGATACCCACGGCTGGGGTGCGGACCAGTGGATGAACGGCGATGCGAATCCCTTCAACAATTCGCCGCCGTTCCTCATGAACCAGTTGAAGTCGTCGCCGGTGCTCGACATGAGCCTGAACGGCACTTCGACCGAACTCATGCCGATGCTCGCCAAGATGCTGCTGGGCGATCGCTACATCAACATCAACCCGACGCTGCCCTTCTTCATTCCGGAGAACACGGTCTACCCGCAGGCCCTGCAGCTGCTGCAGGACAAGGGCGCGAACGCGGACACCGCGGACGCCGAAGCCCTGCTGCAGCTGTACTGGGTCGAACACGCGCTCGGCTCGGTGCGGACCTGAGCATCACCTGCAAGCAAACGCATTCCAGGAAAGGAGAAACGACAATGTCGATCACCGCAACAGGTGCTGCAGCGCCAGCACCCGCTATCCCCGTGGAGAACTTGGACCTCGGGCCCTACAACATCCAGTACCTGCCAGGCGACCACTACGTGCTGGACGTGAGCGGCAACAACCCCGCCAAGGGCGCAGGGGTCATCGGGTACACGCTCAAGCTGCCGCAGGTCGGCAACCAGCAATGGTTGTTCGTTCCCGCACCCCAGGCACCGGGCTGGTGGTACCTGCAGACAAAGATGGGCACCGGGTTCGTCTTGACGTTGCAGCCCGACTCCCCGGTCGTGCCCACGCCCGTCGTGATGATGCCCGTCGGCCTGTCCGATGCCGACAGGCAACTCTGGAGCCTGCTGTCCACCGAGGAGCCCGGCTACTGGTACATCCAGTGCAAGTCCGGGGCGAGCAATTCGAATGCGCCGCTGGTCATCGGGCTCGCCGACAACAAGGTGGAAGCCAGCGCCGTGGCCGGCCCCATCAGCTTCACCGGGTTCCGGGCGCAGGCCTGGGGGTTCAAGCCCGTGGGCAGCGCGGGTTGAGAGGAAGAGCGTCGGGAGCTCAGTCCCAGGCCGGCGACAGACCGGCCGGGTCTGTCAGGCGCTCATTGCGGTCGAGCACCGCAATCTGCGCCATTTCTTCATCCGTCAGCTTCAGCTGCTGCGCGCGCAGATTGCCTTCAAGGTTCGCACGCTTGGTAGACGACGGAATCACCGCGTAGCCCAGCTGCATCGCCCACGCCAGCACCACCTGCGCCGTGGTCGCGCCGTGCGCCTTGGCAATCGCTTCGATAACCGGGTCGCCCAGCACCTTGCCGTAAGCCAGCGTCATGTAAGAAGTGATGTGAATGCCCTGGCTCTTCGCGAACTCAGCCATCTTGCGGTTCTGCAGGTAGGGGTGCAGCTCGATCTGGTTGGTTGCGATCTGCTCCGCGCCCACGGCCGCAATGGCTTCCTTCATCAGCGCAATGTTGAAGTTCGACACGCCAATGCGCTTCGTGAGCCCCTGTGCCTTGGCCTCGGCCAGCGCGCCCATGAACTCGGCCACCGGCACCGCGTTGCCGGGCGAGGGCCAGTGGATGAGCGTGAGGTCGACATGGTCTGTGCGCAGCTTGGCGAGGCTGTCTTTCAGGCTGGGCACCAGCTTGTCTTTGGCGTAGTTGTCGATCCAGATCTTGGTGGTGATGAAGAGGCTGCTGCGGGCCATGCCGCTTTCGGCAATGGCTTGGCCCACCTCGGCTTCGTTGCCATAGATCTGCGCCGTGTCGATGGTGCGGTAGCCCACGTCGAGGCCGTTCTTCACCGAGTCGATGACCACCTGGCCCTTCAGGCGGAAGGTGCCGAGGCCGAAGGCGGGAATGGTGTTGTTGTTCGTGTTCATGGTGTGTGTTGTCCTTGTGTGTTGAAAAAAAGAGGGGGTTCAGTGACCGACCGGCACCGGCCCCGAAGCGCGAACCGGAATGCCGGCACGGCGGTCGAGCGTGCCGCTCCACTGCGTGAGGGCCAGCGACACCAGCACGACGAGTGCGCCAATCCACGGCGTGTGCATCAGCCCAAGGTGCGTCACGATCAGCCCACCGGCCCAGGCCGCGCCGGCAATGCCCAGGTTGAAAGCCGCGATGTTCAGGCCCGAGGCCACGTCTACCGCCTGCGGCGTGAAGCGTTCGGCCTGCTTCACCACATACACCTGCAGCCCCGGCACATTGCCGAAAGCCACCGCGCCCCACATCAGCACCGCCAGCAGAGCCAGCCACTTGTGCGGCGCCGCGAAGTTGAACACCAGCAGCACCGCGGCCAGCAGCGCGAAGATGATCTTCAGCGCCGGAATCGGGCCCATGCGGTCGGCCAGCTTGCCGCCCCAGATGTTGCCCACCGCCACCGAGATGCCGTACACCAGCATCACCCAGCCCACCGCGCCGGCGCTGAAGCCAGACACGTCAGTGAGGATCGGCGCGAGAAACGTGAACGGAATGAACGAGCCGCCATAGCCGATGGCCGTCTTCGCATACACCAGCAACAGGCGCGGCTCGGCCAGCACCTTGGCTTGCTGCGCCAACGAGGCCGGCGGCGTGTGGCGGATGTTGCTTGGCACGAAGATCCAGCTGCCGATGAAGGCGATAACGCCCAGCGCCGACACGGCCAGGAAAGTCTCGCGCCAGCCGAAGTGCTGGCCGATGAACGTGCCCAGCGGCACGCCCGTGACCAGCGCCACCGTGAGGCCCGTGAACATGATCGCGATGGCGCTCGCTGCCTTTTCCTTCGGCACCAGGCCGGTGGCAATCGTCGAGCCAATGGAGAAGAACACCCCGTGCGCCAGCCCCGTGAGCACGCGGGCGGCAATCAGCGATTCATAGCTCGGCGCCTTCCACGCCAGCAGATTGCCGACCGTGAACAGCGCCATCAGCCCGAGCAGCAGCGCCTTGCGGGGCAGCTTGCCCGTGAGGGCGGTGAGCACCGGCGCGCCGATGGCAACGCCCAGCGCATAGAGGCTGACCAGCAGGCCGGCCGAGGGAAGGCCGATGCCGAGGTCGGCGGCCACAGTGGGGATGAGGCCAACGATGACGAACTCGGTCGTCCCGATGGCGAAGGCGCTGAGGGTCAGCGCGAGCAAGGCGATTGGCATGAGAGCACTCCTTCTTGGATGTAGAGGAGTGTCTTGCGGTTACCTTTGCGGATAAATGGGGGTTGGGGCAGAAGATAGTTGCGATGGAGTCAATAAATCGGAAGGTCCTTTGGTCAACTTGACCGGTCAGTTGACCAAGTACATACTGTATAAATAAACAGAATTTACTAATCTTGTGCGCGTCGTCATGTTCGAGATTGCCCCATGGACGCTCTCAGCTGCGTGTGTAGCGAATGCCTTGTTGGTCATGTTTGGGCAGATGTTCTCGGTTTGTTCAGCCTCGGGCGGATGTGTGACGTTGTCATCCACTGTCTTCTTGAAGGCAGCCATCTCGGGACTGGAGGGCATGGTCGTTGTCGAAGCCAACGGGGACAAGCCAGTTGCATGCGCGGCGTCATCGTCATAAACCGCCGATTGCTGCAGCATCGACAGCAGCGGTTGCGGCACCGGGCAGTGGCATACCACCACATCCCCCTCCAACTACCTCCGATATGAACTGCGGGCGCCGTGGCCCTCCCGCCTTAGCAATGATGCCGACGCTGTTGCACCCTTCGCAGTAAGCCCTGCCGCCGATCAATGCGGCGCGGCGGCCGAACATATCGAGCATCGGGCCGTCGTAGGGCAGCACCCGCCCACCAGGAGCCGGCGGATCGCCGACCACAAGAACCTTTCGATCCATTCAATACACCCAGAGTTGATGACCCAGGAGGTGTACGTGGCCGAGCGAGTAAGCACTGTTGTCTATCGTTAAACGGCCGTTCGTATTTCACGGTACGACGCACATTCAATTCAGGGCTCGCTGCTCGTCCAAAAAATCTTTCGCTCCCCCTGCATCCAAACCCACCCCTGGCGTGTAGACCCTTCAGCAGCGAGGAGCTGCTGCTGCCCATCTACAACCCAGGAGTATTTCCATGCACACCTCCCGTCCCACCCGCTCGCTCGCCGTTCTCGGCGCTGTCTCCGCCGCTGCCGCCGTACTCACCGCCTGCGGTTCGATGTCTTCAGGCCCCGCCTTCAACCAGTCCAGCCTGCCGCCAACCATCCAGGTGCCGGCCGGTAACAAGGTCGCCATGGAAACCATCGGCAAGGGCGACATCACGTACGAATGCCGCGACAAGGCCAATGCCCCGGGCCAGACCGAGTGGGTGTTCGTTGGCCCCGATGCAAAGCTGTGGGACCGCAGCGGCAAGCAGGTCGGCAAGTACTACGGCCCGCCGGCCACCTGGGAGGCGAACGACGGCTCCAAGCTCACGGCCACGCAACTGGCTGTCGCACCCTCGGGGCCGACCAGCCTGCCGTTCCAGCTCGTCAAGGCCAACCCGGCGGTGGGCTCGGGCGCGATGACGGGCGTTACCTATATCCAGCGCGTAGCGCTGCAGGGCGGCGTGGCTCCGGCTGCCGTGCCGTGCACGCCGGCCACCAAGGGCCAGAAGCAGGTCGTGCAGTACCAGGCCGACTACATCTTCTGGAAGGCGTCCTGATCGGCGGGTGATTCAGCAGTGGGGCCATTGGCTCCACTACCATCGGCCGGTGCAAAACCCGCCGCCTCCCGTCGCGCCTTTCGACTACGACGCCGCCCTCATGGCTTGCGCACGCGGCGATCGCCAGGCTTTGCAGCAGCTGTACGAGCGCGAGAGCCGCTACCTGATGGGCGTGGCGCTGCGCATCGTGCGCCAGCGCCAGCAGGCCGAAGACGTGCTGCACGATGCCTTCATCAGCATCTGGCAGCGCGCGGAGAGTTTCAATCCGGCGCGCGGCGAAGGCCGCGGGTGGGTCTACAGCGTGGTGCGCAATGCGGCGCTGAACATGGCGCGCAGCGGCGCGCGCCAGGTGGACGTGAGCGAAGACGCCGCCGAGGCCATCGACGACCAGGCCGCGCTGGCGGCATATGCCTCGGCTGGCGATCCATTCGAATTGCGCGCCGATCTGGGCAGGCTCGACAACTGCCTGAAAGGGCTGGAGCCGGCGCGGCGCGATTGCATCCTCTATGCGTATGTCGAAGGCTGCTCGCATGGCGAGATCGCCGAGCGGCTGCAAACGCCGTTGGGCACGGTGAAGGCCTGGATCCAGCGCGGCATGCGCGCGCTGCGGGAGTGCATGGCATGAGCGGCAGCAACAACCCGACCGACGACGACATCGACGCAGTGGCGGGCGAGTACGTGTTGGGCACGCTGTCGGCTGGCGCGCGTGCGGCGGTCGAAGCGCGTATGCATGCCGAGCCGGCTTTGCGCGAAGCCGTGCAGGGTTGGGAGGCACGGCTGTTGCCACTGACCGCGCTTGCGCCCCCGGCGGACCCGTCGCCCGCGCTGTGGGCGCGCATCGAGCAGAGCCTTGGCAACGTAGCGAAGCCGAAGCCCGCGCGTCCGTCGGCGTTCTCAAGCTGGTGGAACAACCTTCAGCTCTGGCGTGGCCTGGCCGCTGGCGGGTTCGCTGCCGCCGCACTGATGGTTGCGGTGCTCGTCACTCGCCCGTTGCCTCAGCCGCAGTACATGGTGGTGCTGGTCGCCCCGCAGGACAAGTCGCCGGGCTGGGTGATTCAGACCACCTCGTCGCGCCAGCTGAGCCTGGTGCCGCTGGGCACGTTCGAGGTGCCGCCGCAGAAAGCGCTTCAGTTCTGGACCAAGGCCGATCAGTGGCGCGGACCGGTGTCGCTGGGGCTGGTCAAGCAGGGGCAGACGCTGCGCATTCCCATCGACAAGCTGCCGCCGCTGGAGCCGAACCAGCTGTTCGAACTCACGCTGGAGCCTGAGAACGGCTCGCCTATCGACCGGCCGACGGGGCCGATCCAGTTCATCGGGCGTGCGGTCAAGGTGATGTAGCAGCGCTCGCTGCGCCTGTCCTTAACCATCGGTTAAGACCGGCTAAACAAGACGCGAATTGTCGGCGCGCCTCCGAATCGTGAGGATGCAAGGCGCCGACACGTTCGGAGCAGCATAAAAACAGGAGACAGCATGCACCCCAGAAACCTGAGCGGGCGCCGGTTACGCCTGCATTGGCTCGCGGCGGCCGTGGCGGCGATCGTGGCTGCCGCACCGGCCGAGGCTCGTGTCACCCGCATCGTGATCGACGATGTCTCGGCGCTCACGGGGCAGTCGATTCCGTACGAGCAGATCCGCGGTCGCGCCTTCGGCGAGCTCGACCCGAACGATCCGCACAACAGCATCGTTACCGACATCAAGCTGGGGGCGGACGCCGATGGCAAGGTGCGCTACGAAACCTCGTTCAATCTGGTGAAGCCGGTCGACATGAACCGCGCCAGCGGCTTTCTCTGGCATGACGTACCCAATCGCGGCGGCGCCGGAACCATCGGCGTCGAAGAGCGCGAACTGGGCGACATTGGCCTGCGCAGCGGCTGGCAGGCGGACAACGCCGGCAACACGGGCGTTCCTGTCAACCGCGCCTCGGGCACCAATCACTGGGTGGCGGCGCCCATCGCGAAGGTGGGTGACGTGGCCGTCTCAGGCAATGTGCTCGCGCGAATCGTCAATCAGAGCGGCCCGGACTCCAAGCCGCTGATGGTGCAGACGAACCCTGTGCCATATCTCCCGGCCACGCTGGACACGACCAAGGCGACGCTGAAGACGCACACGAAGGAGACTGTCGACGGCGTTGTCACCGAGGGGCCTGACATCGCCCCGGGCGACTGGGCATTCGCGAAATGCGACGCCGGCAACCCGTTTCCCGGTACGCCGATCGACAACAACCCCGCCAACGCACCTGGCAACCTGCCGGTGCATATCTGCTTGCGCAACGGCTTCGATCCCAAGCTGCTGTACCAGGTGGTGTATCCGGCACAGAACGCCTACGTCCTGGGCGTGGGGATGGCGGCATTCCGCGACGTTGGCACCTTCTTCCGCTACGAAGCCGCCGACGACTCCGGCACGCGCAATCCGGTTACAGGCTTCGTCAAGGGCACGGCCGTGCGGGGTGTGTCGCAGTCCGGAAACATGGTGCGGCAGTTCATCTTCATGGGCCTGAACCAGGACGAACGCAACCGCATGGTCTATGACGGAGCCTGGCCGATCATCGCGGGCCGCCGGGTGGCCGCGAACTCGCGCTGGGCCCAGCCGGACGGGGTGCTGGAGCTTTACCAGCAGGGCAGCGAAGGCCCGCAGTGGTGGGCGGACTGGCCAGACCCGGTGCGCAAGCAGCCCACCGGCAGCATCTTCTCGCGTTGCGACAAGAACAGCACCTGCCCGAAGGTGATCGAGCATTTCGGGTCGGCCGAGGTGTACGCGCTGAAGCTGACGCCGGAATGGATCGGCACGGCCGGCGACGCGGACATTCCGTTGCCCCGCAACGTTCGCCGCTACTACGTGCCGAGCAGCAGCCACGGCGGCGGATCTGGTGGCTTCGCGCACATGCCGCCGGAGACTGCCGCCAGTCCCATCTGCCCCGGCAACAGCTTTGGCCGCGGCACGCTGGCGGCGAACCCGGTGCCGCACACGGAGATCACCAACGTGCTGCGCATGGCCATGCGCGACTGGGTGTTGAAGGGCACACCGCCGCCGCCGAGCCGATGGCCCACGCTGGCGGGCAAGACGCTGGTTGACGCGAACAGGGCGGCAATGGGCTTTCCGGGCGCCGTGCCCGGCGTTCCGGACTCGATCTTCCAGCGGGAGAACTTTGCGTTTCCGGTGTTCGACTACGACTGGGGCCCGCAATTCGATCACGCGGAAGCTTCTGGCGTGCCTACCAACGTGCCGCCGGTCATCAGGAAGGTCATCCCGATGAAGGTGCCGAAGGTCGATGCCGACGGCAACGAGATCGGGGGCGTGCCCACCGTGCTCGTGATGGCGCCGCTGGGCACCTACCTGGGCTTCAACATCACCGCCGGGGGTTTCCATCAGGGGCAGGTGTGCAACTACGTGGGCGGCTATGTGCCGTTCGCGCGAACGCGTGCCGAGCGCATCGCCCGCGGCGACCCGCGTCTGTCGCTCGAGGAGCGCTACGGCAGCCACGAGGGCTACGAGGCTGCGGTTCGCGCCGCAGCCGGCAAGGCGTTTGCCGAGGGCTTTCTTCTGCCTGCCGATCGTGACCGGCTCATCCGGCAGGCGTCCGAGAGCGCTGTGCTTCGCTGAACGCGGCCGTGCCTTCGATCATCTCCACGAGGGCGGCTGCCGGTGCGGACAGTTCCGAGCGGCTGCGCATGGCCAGCAGCAGCACGCGCTCCATCTCGATGCCTTCGAGGCCAACCTGCACGAGGCCGAGGGCCTGGGCATAGAGGGCGGCGGCCGCGCGCGGCAGGATCGCCAGACCCAGCCCCGATGCGACCATGCGGCACATCGAATCGAAGCTGCGTACCTGCACCCGGATGCGGGGCGTGCGCTGTACCGCGTCTGCCGCCGCCATTACCTTGCGCGTGAGCGACGCGCTTCGTGCCAGCGTGACGAGGTCGTGGTCGAACACGTCCTCGATGGAGGCGTTCTGCCGGCCCTCCAGTGCATGGCCTGCCGGCACGAGCAGGACCAGTTGGTCGATATTGCAGACGATGGTCTCCAGGCCTTCACGCGGAACGTTGTCGCCGATGACGGCAAGCTCCGCCGTGCCTTTAAGCACGGCGCGGATACCGTCCTCGCTCAATGCGTCTTCCATGTCGATCACGACATGGGGATAGCGGCGGGCATACGCTGCCAGCACGCTCGGCAGGAAGCCTCCGAAGGCTGAAGGATTGGCGCACAACCGCAGGTGGCCAGTGGCACCCGATTGAAGATCGTCGACCGCCTGCACGAGTTGCTCCAGCCGCGCGATCACCTCGATGGCGTGCCGGTGCAGGGTCTGTCCCTCCGGCGTGGCGGTCACGCCGCGCTGCCCCCGCTGGAGCAGGGCGACGCCGCAATGCCGTTCGAGGTCGGTGATGCGCTTGCTCACCGCCGGGAGCGAAACGCCGAATCGATCCGCGCCCGCCGTCAGGCTCCCTGCATCGACGACTGCGACGAAAAGGCGCAGGGAGATGAGATCGAAACGGTTCAGGTTGAGCATGGCGGTTGGATTTGACCACCGTTGCCATCAAGGCTCTGCAGCAGCAGCGGCGCTCCTGCTGGCCACAACGGCGGCAACGATGCCGACGGCCCCCAGCAGCAGGCACACCGAAAAGATCACCCCACGCGTCTGCGTTGCATCGGCAAACGCACCGACGATCAACCCCGCAAGCGGCTGCGTCAGGTTGTTCAGCAGCACGATCACGCCGGTGGTCTTGCCGTAGTCCTTCGCAGGAATGATCCGCTGCCGGTGGATGCGGATGTAGATGCTGAACATCTTGTCGAACCCGATCACCAGCAGGAAGCCGGCCGCATAGCCCCAGTGGCTGGTGCTTGCGGCCGTGAGCAGGCCGCCGGCCAGTATCAGCAGGTAGGCGGTGATGCCCATGTGCTTCAGCGCGATCGATCCCCGGATGATCGCCAGCAGGATCACGATGGTGGCCACGGCCCCCAGTGTCTGCAGCCACGCGTAGTAGGTGGCGGAGCGCTGGTGCAGCCCCGTGACCATCGCGGCGGAAGAGGCCAGCGTGGTGCCGAGCATCAGGTTCACGCCTGCTGTCAGCATGGTCAGCCGCAGCAGGCCCGGCAGGCGCAGCACATGGCCGAGTGCGGTGGCGATGGGTTTCAGCAGATGCTGCCCCGGCTCGCCCTGCGGCTCGTGCAGCTCGACGGGGTTGCCGCGCCGCCACCAGGCAGTGGCTACGTCGGCCAGCAGGAACAGCGCCGCCGCAGCGCACACTGCCGCCTGCCACGGCCACACGGCAATCAGCGCAGCCGCCAGCAGGGGGCCGAGCACCATGCCGGTCTGGTCGGCGGTCTGCGCATAGGCCAGCACCTTGTCGAAGCCCAGGCCGCGGGTTCCACTGGCGATCTGCGGGAGCATCACCTCGCGGGCCATCATTCCCTGCGTGGTGAGCACGCCGCACACGGCCGACAGCCCCACGAGCCACCAGATGCCGCCCATGGCTTCGTTGGCCAGCACACCGAGCACGCAGGCCAGTGCGCGAAAGATCTGGCTGCCGCGCAGCAGCTTCAGCGGCGATACCCGGTCGCACAGCGCGCCGCAAACGGGAAACGACAGAAAGCGCGGCAGCGTCTCGGCCGCGAAGGCGTAGCCCGACCAAGCCACGTCCTGCGTCACCTGGAACACCACGAGCGGCACCAGGAACAGCAGGATCTGGTCAGCCAGCCTGGAGACGAACAGCGATAAGAGGAAGGCCGGGAACTTCATCGTGCCGTCATCGTGGCGGCATGGCCTGCGCAAACCCCAAGGGGAGAAGGGTGGGGAGCGCGGTGGCGTCGGGCATGCGCTGAAGATAATCGGAACATGATCGCGCTCGACTGCTACTACAGCCTCTCCTCCCCCTGGGCCTACCTCGGCGGCCCGCAACTGCAAGACATCGTGCGCCGCCACCACGTGCGGCTCACGCTCAAACCGTACGACTTCCAGGCCGTGGTGCCGCAGACGGGCGGCATTCCGCTCAAGACCCGGCCCGAGCCGCGCCGCACCTACCACGCGCTGGAGCTCGCCCGCTGGAGCGACTACCTCGGCATGCCCATGAACCTGGCGCCCGCGCATTACCCCAAGGGCGCGCCGAGCGACCCGAACTGGAACAAGTACCCGGGCTGGATGGTGATCGCCGCGCAGCTGCAGGGGCTCGACGCACAGCCGCTGTCGCATGCGCTGCTGCGCGCGCTGTGGGCCGAGGAGCGCGACACCTCGCAGGCCGAAGTGCGCATCGCGGTGGCCGATGAGACCGGCTACGACGGCGCTTCGCTGCAGGCATTGGAGCAGGCGGCCGAGACGCTGGCGGCCTACCGGGTCTACAGCGCGGAGGCGGTGGAGGCAGGCGTGTTCGGGGCGCCGACTTTCATCCTGAACGGCGAGCGGTTCTGGGGGCAGGACCGGCTGGCGTTCCTCGACCGGGCGCTGGACAAGCTGCGCGCGGCGGGCTGAGCGCTCCCCCTCACTGCCACCCGGCCGAGCGCGGCAGCAGCGCCGGCACCAGCGTGCGGTTCATCCGTTCGCGCCACCAGCGCAGCGCCTGTCCTTGCGCGCCGGTCTTCCAGGCCAGCCAGAAGGCCTCGGGCGGGCGCGGTTCCTCGGTGGGCAACTCGACCAGCGTGCCGCGCTTCAGCTCGCCCACGATGCAGGCGCGCGGCAAAAAGCCGTGGCCCAGGCCGGCCACCTGGCAGGCGATCTTCGCGGGCATCGACGGCACGGTGATGCGCGGCTGGCCGGCCAGCAGGCCGACGGTGCGCTCCGACAGCGTGCGCGCGCTGTCGCCCACCACGATGGCGTTGCACTCCAGCAGGTCGCCGCGCTGCAGCGGCCGGCCGAGCCGCGTGAGCGGGTGCGAAGGCGCGACGCAGAAGGCGAAGTCGAGGCTGCCCACGGTCACCGCCTGGTAGCCGCCGCCGGCCGGGCCTTCGCCCGCGGCGATGACGATGTCGGCGCGGCCCTCGCGCAGCGCCTCCCAGCTGCCGGTGAGCGCCTCGCAGCCGATGCGCAGCCGCGTGCCGCAGCGCAGGTCTTCGAAGGCACGGATGTCGTCGATGAGCGCCTGCGTGGGAATCAGCGAGTCGTGCACGAGGCGCAGCTCCGACTCGTAGCCGGTGGCTATCAGCCGCATGCGCGATTCGAGATCGCTCGCGGCGCTGAGCAGCCAGCGGCCCTCCTTGAGCATTTCTTCGCCGGCGGCGGTGAGGGTCACGCGCGGGCCGTTGCGCTCGAACAGCAGCATGCCCAGTTGCTCCTCCAGCTTGCCGACGGCGTACGAGATGGTGGAGGGCACCTTGTTCAGGCGAGTGGCGGCGGCGGCGAAGGAGCCGTGGCGGGCGATGGCGTCGACGACCTCGATGGCTTCCAGGCTGAGTTTGAGCACGCTGCGGTTCCTTGAAGAGAAAAAGGAGTGAGAAAGGGGTGAAAAAGGAATGATCGAAAACTTCGATCATTGCCTGTGAAAAGTTTCGTCGATGACAGTTGATGCGGACCCGATGATTCAGCCCATGCCAAGGAGATTCCCTCCGAAAGCAATTGTGAATTCAATCGAATATCCACTCAACCGCAAGGAGCTTCACATGTCCATCAAGGCCACCCCCACCGCCGGCGCCAAGCTGCTCACCCCCACCGACCACACGCTGGTCATGATCGATTTCCAGTCGCAGATGGCCTTTGCCACGCACTCGATCGACGCCGTGAACCTGCGCAACAACGCCGCGCTGGTGGCGCAGGCGGCGGCCGGCTTCGGCGTGTCGACCATTCTCACGACGGTGGCCGAGAAGAGCTTCTCGGGCCCGATGTTCAGCGAGATCACCGACGCCTTCCCGGGCCAGAAGATGCTGGACCGCACCTCGATGAACACCTGGGAAGACGCCGCCGTGATCGAGCGCGTGAACCAGATCGGCAAGCCGCGCATCGTGCTGGCGGGCCTGTGGACCAGCGTGTGCATCGTGGGGCCGGCACTGTCGGCGCTCGACCAGGGCTTCGAGGTGTATGTGATTGCCGACGCCTGCGGCGACGTGTCGGCCGAGGCGCACAACCGCGCGATGGAACGCATGGTGCAGGCCGGCGCACAGCCGATGACCTCGCTGCAATACCTGCTCGAGCTGCAGCGCGACTGGGCCCGCGGCGACACCTACGAGCTGACCACCGGCATCGCGAAAAAGGTTGGCGGCGCCTACGGCCTTGGCGTGACTTACGCCAAGACCATGTTCGGCGCACACGAAGGTTGATCGACAACGCCGAGGCGAACGAAATCATGAAGCCCTATGTCCTGTCGCTCGCGCTCGGCCTGCTGGTCGGCGTGATCTACGCACTGTTCCAGGTGCGCTCGCCGGCGCCGCCGGTCATCGCCCTGGTGGGGCTTCTCGGGATCCTGCTCGGCGAGCAGATCCCGCCGCTCATCAAGAGCGTGATCAAGCCCGATGCGGTGGCCACCTCGTGGCTGCACCACCAGGTCAAGCCGCACGTGTTCGGCGAACTGCCGAAGTGTGCGCAGCCGACGGCGGTGAACACCGCCGAAGCCCGGTCTTCCGGCAGGCGCGACGCATGAAGCCGTCCGCAGACCCCAGCCGCCGGCGCCTCCTTGGCTCTCTCGGAGCGCTCGGCGCCACCCTCGCAGCCCCCGGCCTTGCCGTCGCCTCCTTCTCCGACAACATGACCACCAACACCGAAACCCCAGACCTGATCCTGCACAACGGCCGTTTCACCACGCTGGACCGCGCCAACCCCGTGGCCGACGCCGTGGCCATCAGGGACGGCCGCTTCACCCGCGTCGGCCGCGCCGAAGACGTGCTGCCGCTGGCCGGCAGCGCCACCCGCGTGATCGACCTGCACGGCAAGCGCGTGCTGCCGGGGCTGATCGACAACCACCTGCACATCATTCGCGGCGGCCTGAACTTCAACATGGAGCTGCGCTGGGACGGCGTGCGCAGTCTGGCCGATGCCATGGGCATGCTCAAGCGGCAGGTTGCGAACACGCCGGCACCGCAATGGGTGCGCGTGGTGGGCGGCTTCACCGAACACCAGTTCGTGGAAAAGCGCCTGCCAACCATCGAGGAGCTGAACGCCGTTGCGCCCGACACGCCGGTCTTCATCCTGCACCTGTACGACCGCGCATTGCTCAACGGCGCTGCGCTGCGCGCGGTGGGCTACACCAAGGACACGCCCGCGCCGCCCGGCGGCGAGATCGTGCGCGACAGCGCCGGCAACCCCACGGGCCTGCTGCTGGCCAAGCCCAACGCGGCCATCCTCTACGCCACGCTGGCCAAGGGGCCCAAGCTGCCCTTCGACTACCAGCTCAATTCCACGCGCCACTTCATGCGCGAGCTCAACCGGCTGGGCGTGACCGGTGCCATCGACGCGGGCGGCGGCAACCAGAACTACCCCGACGACTACGCCGTGATCCAGAAGCTGGCCGACGACGGGCAGCTGACGATCCGCCTGGCCTACAACCTGTTCACGCAGAAGCCCAAGCAGGAGAAGCAGGACTTCCTGAACTGGACCGCGACATCCAGATACAAGCAGGGCGACGACTACTTCCGCCACAACGGTGCCGGCGAGATGCTCGTGTTTTCCGCGGCCGACTTCGAGGACTTCCGCCAGCCGCGCCCCGACATGGCGCCCGAGATGGAAGGCGAGCTGGAGGAAGTGATCCGCGTGCTGGTGCAGAACCGCTGGCCCTGGCGCATGCACGCCACCTACGACGAGACCATCAGCCGTTCGCTCGACGTGTTCGAGCGCGTCAACCAGGACACGCCGCTGGCCGGCCTGAACTGGTTCTTCGACCACGCCGAGACCATCTCCGACCAGTCGATCGACCGCATCGCGGCGCTGGGCGGCGGCATCGCGGTGCAGCACCGCATGGCCTACCAGGGCGAGTATTTCGTCGAGCGCTGCGGCCCGGGCGCGGCCGAGGCCACGCCGCCGGTCAAGCGCATGCTCGAAAAGGGCGTGAAGGTGTCGGCCGGCACCGACGCGACGCGCGTGGCCTCGTACAACCCGTGGGTGTCGCTGTCGTGGCTGGTCACGGGCAAGACGGTGGGCGGCCTGCAGATCACGCCGCAGCGCAACCTGATCGACCGCGAACAGGCGCTGCGCATGTGGACCGAGAACGTCACATGGTTCTCGAACGAGGAAGGCAAGAAGGGCCGCATCCAGGCCGGCCAGCTCGCCGACCTCGTGGTGCCCGACCGCGACTTCTTCGCCTGCGCCGAATCGGAGATTGCCGACACCACGGCGCTGCTCACGATGGTGGGCGGCAAGGTGGTCTACGGCGCCGGCGCCTTCGCCGCGCACGACGAAGGCGCGCCACCGCCGGCCATGCCCGACTGGTCGCCCGCGCGCACCTTCGGCGGCTATGCCGGCTGGGCCGACACCGCCGAGGGCGCGCCGATGCAGAAGGTTCTGCGCAATGCCGCCGCGGCCTGCGCCTGCGCCAACAACTGCAACGTGCACGGCCACCAGCACGCCACGGCCTGGAGCAGCAAGCTGCCCATTGCCGACCTGAAGAGCTTCTGGGGCGCGCTCGGCTGCGCCTGCTGGGCGGTGTGATGACGATGCGCTGGACCACTTCGCCCGCGATTCGCTGGATCGCCTTGCTGCTGCTGTGCGCCGCCTATCTTCAGGGCGGGCTGAACAAGGCGATGGATTTCAACTCGGCCCTCGCGGAGATGAACCACTTCGGCCTGTCGCCCGCCGGCCCGCTGGCCGTGGCGGTCATCGTGCTGGAGCTCGGGGCCTCGGCGCTGATCCTCGCCGGTCGCCTGCGCTGGCTCGGTGCGCTTGCGCTTGCGGGCTTCACGCTGATGGCGACTTTCGTGGCGCTGCGCTTCTGGCAGATGCCGATCGGGCAGGAGCGCTTCATGGCGGCAAACTCCTTCTTCGAACATCTCGGGCTGGTCGGCGGATTTCTGCTCGTCGCCTGGCATGACCTGAAGGAGCGCGCCCATGTCTGAACCTTCGCACAGTGCGGTCGCACCGGCACCGCAACCAGGCGCCTTCGCGCCGCTGCGCCAGCCGGTGTTCGCGGTGCTCTGGGCTGCCACCGTGCTCGGCAACATCGGCAGCTTCATGCGCGACGTGGCCAGCTCGTGGCTGGTGACGGACCTGTCGGCCAACCCGACGGCAGTGGCGCTCATCCAGACGGCGGCCACGCTGCCGATCTTCCTGCTTGCAATTCCTGCGGGCGTGCTGTCGGACATCCTCGACCGGCGGCGCTTCCTGATCTTCGTGCAAGTGGTGCTCGCGGCCGTGAGCGGTGCGCTGCTGGTGCTTTCGCACACAGGCGCGCTGACGGTCGAATACCTGATCGCGCTGACTTTCGTGGGCGGCATCGGCGCGGCGCTGATGGGGCCGACCTGGCAGTCGATCGTGCCGGAGCTGGTGCCGCGCAGCGACCTGAAGAGCGCGGTGGCGCTGAACTCGCTGGGCATCAACATCGCACGCTCCATTGGCCCGGCTGCGGGCGGGCTGATTCTTGCGAGCTTCGGCGCGGCCGCCACCTATGGCGTCGACGTGCTGAGCTACGTGTTCGTGATCGCGGCGCTGCTGTGGTGGAAGCGCCCCGCGCCGGTCGACAGTGGGTTGTCGGAAAACTTCTTCGGCGCCTTCCGCGCCGGCCTGCGCTACACGCGCGCCAGCAAGGAGCTGCACGTGGTGCTGTTGCGCGCGGCGGTGTTCTTCCTGTTCGCCAGCTCGGTGTGGGCACTGCTGCCGCTGGTGGCGCGGCAGATGCTCGGCGGCAGCGCGGGCTTCTATGGCGTGCTGCTCGGCGCCGTGGGCGCGGGCGCCATTGGCGGCGCGCTGGTGCTGCCGCGCCTGCGCGCCCGGCTCGACGCCGACGGCATGCTGCTGCTGGCCGCGCTGCTCACCGCGGCCGTGATGGGCAGCCTGGTCTTCGCGCCGCCGAAGTGGCTGGCGGTGCTGCTGCTGTTGCTGCTGGGCCTGGGCTGGATCGTTGCGCTGACCACGCTCAACGGCGTGGCGCAGTCGATCCTGCCGAACTGGGTGCGAGGGCGAGGGCTGGCCGTGTACCTCACGGTGTTCAACGGCGCGATGGCTGCGGGCAGCCTGGGCTGGGGCCTGGTGGCGCAGCAGATCGGCGTGCCGGCCACGCTGGTGGCGGGGGCTGTGGGGCTCGTGGTGGCCGGGCTGATCTTCCATCGCGTGCGGCTGCCGGCCGGCGAGGCTGACCTGCAGGCATCGAACCACTGGCCCGAGCCGCTGCTCGCCGAACCGGTGGCGAACGACCGCGGGCCGGTGATGATCCAGGTCGAGTACCGCATCCGCAAGGAAGACCGCCCTGCGTTTCTCGATGCGATGAAGCGCCTGTCTCTGGAACGCCGCCGCGACGGCGCCTATGCCTGGGGCGTGCACGAGCACACGGCCGACCCCGAGCGGGTGATGGAGTGGTTCCTCGTCGAATCGTGGGCGGAGCATCTGCGCCAGCACCATCGCGTGTCGAAGGCCGATGCCGACCTGCAGGGCGAGGCGCTGCGCTTTCACATCGGGCCGGGCAAGCCCGAGGTGCATCACTTTCTTGCGATCTGATTTTTCCTTCCCTTCCTTCTTTCTTTTTTTCACTCCACTGGAAAACCATGACCACACTCACACTGCGCGACGGCACCGAGCTCTATTACAAGGACTGGGGCTCGGGCCAGCCCATTCTCTTCAGCCACGGCTGGCCGCTCAGCGCCGACATGTGGGACGCCCAGATGCTGTTCTTCGCGGAGCGTGGCTACCGCACCATCGCGTTCGACCGCCGTGGCTTCGGCCGATCGAGCCAGCCCTGGACCGGCTACGACTACGACACCTTCGCCGACGACATCGCCGAGCTGATCGAAAAACTCGACCTGAAGGACGTGATCCTCGCGGGCTTCTCGATGGGCGGCGGCGACGTGACGCGCTACATCGCGCGCAAGGGCAGCGCTCGCGTGGCCAAGCTCGCGCTCATCAGCGCCGTGACGCCGCTGTTCATGAAGACGGCCGACCACCCCGTGGGGCCCGACGCCTCGCTGTTCGCGGGCATCCGCGCCGGCCTGGCCGCCGACCGCCCGCAGTTCCTCGACGACTTCAGCACGCTCTTCTACGGCACCAACCGCCCCGGCGCCAAGGTGTCGCAGGGCGTCTTCAAGCAGACGCTGCAGATCGCGCTGCAGGCCTCGATCAAGGCCACCATCGACTGCGTGACCGCGTTCTCGGAAACCGACTTCCGCCCCGACATGGCGAAGATCGACGTGCCCACGCTCGTGATCCACGGCGATGACGACCAGGTCGTGCCCTTCGAGGCCACCGGCAAGCTTGCGGCCGGGATGATCAAGGGCAGCCAGCTCAAGGTCTACGCAGGTGCGCCGCACGCCACCTGCACCACCCACAAGGACCAGGTGAACGCCGATCTGCTGGCGTTCATCCAGGCCTGATCGTTCCGTCTTCGTGGCCACGGGCTTGGGCCCGTGGTCGCCAAGGGTAGTGCCGGTGGCGATAATCCCGGGATGCGAATCCGCTTTACCAAGATGCAGGGAGCCGGCAACGATTTCGTCGTGCTGGACGAAACACGCGGCACGCTGGGCCTCAGCGCCGCGCAATACCGCTTTCTGGCCGACCGCCACTTCGGCGTCGGCGCCGACCAGATCCTGACCGTGCGGCCTTCGCCTGCGGAAGGCGTCGACTTTCAATACGTGATCCACAACTCCGACGGCGGCGAGGTGGAGCAGTGCGGCAACGGCGCGCGCTGCTTCATGCGCTTCGTCAACGAACACCACCTGACCGACAAGACGCAAGTGCGCGTGCAGACCCTGTCGGGTGTGATCGAGCCGCGCATGGGCGCCGACGGCCGCGTGACGGTCGACATGGGCGCCCCCGTCTTCGAAACCGAGCGCGTGCCTTTCGACATCGCCGGGCTCGACCCGCAGCCCGAAGGCGCCTGGCACAAGTGGCACCTTGCCCTTGGCACGCGCGCGGGCACCGCTATCGTTTCGGTAGCGGTTCTGTCGATGGGCAACCCCCACGCCGTGCAGGTGGTCGACAACGTCGACACCGCCCCCGTGGCCGAGCAGGGCCCGCAGATCGAGCACCATCCGCGCTTTCCTCAGCGGGTGAATGCCGGCTTCATGCAGGTGGTCGACCGCTCGCACATCAGGCTGCGGGTGTTCGAGCGCGGCGCCGGCGAAACGCTGGCCTGCGGCACGGGTGCCTGCGCGGCGGTGGTGGCGGGCATTCGCCTTGGCCTGCTGGAGCGCCGGGTCGACGTGCAGACGCACGGCGGCATTCTCACGATCGAGTGGCAGGGAGAAGGGCAGCCGGTGCTGATGACCGGGCCGGCCACCACAGTCTTCGAAGGCGACATCGAGGTGCCGGAGCTGCCATGACGACCAACTTCACGAACAACAACGACGCCAACGCCATGAACCCGATCACCGAAGACGACATCGCCAACTACCTGGCGAATACGCCCGACTTCTTCGAGCGCCATGCCCAGCTGCTGGCGCAGGTGCAGCTCACCAGCCCGCACGGCAACCGTGCCGTGAGCCTGCAGGAGCGCCAGGCCGAGATGCTGCGCGAAAAGATCAAGGCGCTGGAGCACCGCCTGATGGACATGGTGCGCCACGGCACCGAGAACGTCGTCATTGCCGACCGCCTGCAGCGCTGGACCAAGGGCCTCTTGACCACGCGCGACCCGCGCAGCCTGCCGTACCGTATCGCGGTCGACCTGCAGTCGCTGTTCCTGGTGCCGCAGACGGCCATCAAGGTGTGGGACTGCGGCAGCGAATACCTCAATGAGGCCTATGCCCAGTGGGTGAGCGACGACGTGAAGGCGTTGGCCACCTCGCTGACCTCGCCGTACTGCGGGCTCAATTCGGGCTTCGAGGCGGCCAACTGGCTGCCTGAGCCGCAGGCCGCGATGTCGATCGCGCTGATTCCGCTGCGCCCCGATGCCGAGTCGCCGGCCTTCGGCATGCTGGTGCTGGCGTCGCCCGACGCGCAGCGCTTCAACGCCGAGATGGGCACCGACTTTCTCGAGCGCATCGCCGAGCTGGCCTCGGGCGGACTTTCGCGGCTTCGTCCTTGAAGCGCCCGCGCTGGTTGCGGCGGCCGTGGCAGGTCGTGCTGGCCGGCGGGGTGCTGGCCGTGGCGCTGGTGTATGCGGCCATCGGAGCCTTCCTCTGGTGGCATGCCGAAGAGCTGCTGGCGCATCCGCCGCAGCGCCCGGCCGATGCGGCGCTGGTGCTCGGCAGCCGCGCGTACCTCGACGGCAAGCCGCATCCGTGCCTCACGGGGCGGGTCGACGTGGCCCTGGCAATGGCGAAAGCCGGCCTGGTCAGGCAGCTGGCTTTTTCGGGTGGCGTGGATTCCGAGGACAGCCGCATCGAGGCCATCACGATGGGGGAACACGCGGTGGCCTCGGGCTTTGCGGGGCCGATGGTGCTGGAGCCGGCATCGACCTCCACGCGGCTGAATCTGTCGCTGTCGCGTCCGCTGCTGCTGGCGGCCGGCGTGCGCAGCGTGGTCATCGTGTCGGAGCCCTTCCATCTGTGGCGCATCGAGCGGCTGGTGAAGAAGAGCGGCTTCGACCAGAGCTTCGACGTGCAGTACGCGGCGGCGCCCACGTCGTGCTGGCGGGCGCTGGGGCCGTTGTCCAAGGGCGCATTGCGCGAGCCGGCAGCCATCATCAACAATGCCGGCCATGGCTATCTCTTCTGAGCCGGTCGCATCCACTCCCCCGGACTGGATCGAAAAATACCTGGAGCATGTGCGCGTCGAGCGCCGGCTCGCGGCGCGCACGGTCGAGCTCTATGCCTTTCACCTGCAGGCCCTGCGTGACCGCGCCGCCGAGGCAAAGCTGCCGCTGGACCGCGTGCAGACCGCCCACATCCGCCGCTGGATGGCGCAATTACACAGCGCCGGGCGCGAGCCGCGTGGCATTGCGCTGGTGCTGTCGTGCTGGCGCAGCTTCTACCGCTGGCTGGGCAATGAAGGGCTGATCGGCTTCAACCCCGTGCAGGACGTGCACGCACCCAAGGCCGGCCGGCCGCTGCCCAAGGCACTGGGCGTGGACGACGCGGTGCGCCTCGCCGAGCTGTACGACCCCGAGGCCGACCCATGGACCGAAGCGCGTGATGGCGCCATCGTCGAAGTGCTCTATGGCTGCGGCCTGCGTGTGAGCGAGCTCACGGGGCTCGATGCGCAGGCGAGCAACACGGCGCGGGGCTGGGTCGATCTGGATGCGATGGAAGCCAGCGTGCTCGGCAAGGGCAGCAAGCGCCGCATCGTGCCGATGGGCAGCAAGGCGGCCGAGGCGGTGCGCGACTGGCTCGCGGTGCGCGGCGATTGCCCCGGGCTGACCACCGCCCGGCTGCGCGACCCGCAAGCGGCGGCCGCGCTTTTCATCAGCGCCAAGGGCATGCGGATGTCGTCGCAGGCGGTGTGGAAGCTGCTGCGCGAGCGCAGCCTCAAGGCCGGCCTCGCGGCGCCGGTGCATCCGCACATGCTGCGCCATTCCTTCGCGAGCCACGTGCTGCAATCGAGCAGCGACCTGCGCGCGGTGCAGGAGCTGCTGGGGCACGCCAACATTGCGACCACGCAGGTCTATACGCGGCTGGATTTCCAGCACCTGGCCAAGGTCTATGACGCGGCACATCCGCGCGCGAAGGCGCGCCCCGAGTCCTCGCGCGCGAAAGCCAAGCCAGAGAACGACAAGTAAGCAAAGAACAATGAAAACACTTCGCCTCAAACCCGGCAAAGAGCGCTCGATGCAGCGCCGCCACCCGTGGGTCTTCGAATCGGCCATCGCGCGCGGTGGCGCCGATTCCGGCGAGACGGTGCGCGTCGAGTCGCACGACGGGGCCTTTCTGGCGTGGGCGGCCTTCAGCCCGGCCTCGAAGATCCGCGCGCGGGCCTGGAGCTTCGTCGAAACGCAGCGCATCGACGCTGCCTTCTTCGCCTCGGTGTGCGCCCGCGCGGTGGCCGCCCGCGGCCTGTTCGACCTGCAGAGCGACGGCGTGCGGCTGGTGCACGGCGAGGCCGACGGCCTGCCGGGGCTGATCGTCGACCGCTATGGCGACACGCTGGTGGCGCAGTTCCTCTCGGCCGGCGTCGAGCGCTGGAAAGATGTTCTGGCCGACGCGCTGCTCAAGGCCACGGGCCTGGGCAAGCTCTACGAACGCTCCGACGCCAGCGGCCGCGAGCGTGAAGGCCTGAAGCCCGTCACGGGCTGGCTGCGCGGCGACGGCCCCACCGAAATCACCATTCGCGAGCATGGCTGGAAGCTCTCGCTCGACATCGCGACAGGCCACAAGACCGGCTTCTATCTCGACCAGCGCGACAGCCGCCAGCGCTTTGCCGAGCTGGCGCAGCACCGGCGCTTCCGGCGCGTGCTGAACTGCTTCTGCTACACGGGCGGCTTCACCGTTGCGGCGCTGGCGGGGCTGAAGGCCGCGGGCGCGCTCGAAGGCGTGGAGCTGGTGTCGGTCGATTCGTCGCTGCCCGCGCTGGAGCGGGCGCGTGGCCATCTCGCGCTCAATGGTTTCGAGGGGCAGGGCATACAGACCGAGTTTCTCGATGCCAACGTCAACACCGTGCTGCGCGAGTTCATCGACCAGGGCCGCACCTTCGACGCCATCGTGCTCGATCCGCCCAAGTTCGCGCCCACGGTGGCGCACGCCGAGCGCGCCGCGCGGGCCTACAAGGACATCAACCGCCTGGCGCTGAAGCTGCTGGAGCCGGGCGGCGTGCTGCTGACCTTCTCGTGCTCGGGCGGCATCAGCGCCGACCTGTTCCACAAGATCGTGGCCTCGGCGGGGCTCGATGCGGGCGTGGACGGCTACATCGCCGAGCGCCTGGGCGCCGCGCCCGACCATCCGATGACCATCGAGTTTCCCGAGGGCGAGTACCTGAAGGGCCTGGTGGTGGTCAGAAAGCCCGCCTGACGCCGTCTTGACCCTGCCGCCAACGCAACTCAGTGGCATTGGCTAAACTGCCGGGCCACGCCTTTCCCCAGCCCCAATTCCTGTTTTCCGCTTCCGGAGCACTATCCCCATGGCCCTCATTCCCGCGACCATCCTCACCGGCTTTCTCGGCTCGGGCAAGACCACGCTGCTCAAACGCATCCTGACCGAGGCCCACGGCCAGAAGATCGCTGTCATCGAGAACGAGTTCGGCGAAGAGAACATCGACAGCGACATCCTCGTGACCGAATCGAAGGAGCAGATCGTGCAGATGAGCAACGGCTGCGTCTGCTGCACCATCCGCGAAGACCTGCGCGAAGCGCTGCAAATGCTGGCCGCCAAGAAGCGCCAGGGCCTGCTCGATTTCGACCGCGTGGTGATCGAGACCACGGGCCTGGCCGACCCCGGCCCCGTGGCCCAGACCTTCTTCATGGACGACGAGATCGCCGAGAGCTACCTGCTCGACTCGATCCTCACGCTGGTCGACGCCAAGCACGCGCCGCAGCAGCTCAACGACCGCCAGGAAGCGCGCCGCCAGGTGGGCTTTGCCGACCAGATCTTCATCAGCAAGAGCGAGCTGGTGTCGGCCGAAGAGACCGACGCGCTCATTCACCGCCTGAAGCACATGAACCCACGCGCGCCGCAGCAGAAGGCGCATTTCGGCGACGTGCCGCTGAAGGACATCTTCGATCTGCGCGGCTTCAACCTGAACGCCAAGCTCGACATCGACCCCGACTTCCTGAAGGAAGACGACCACGACCATCACGACCATGACCACGCGCATGGCGAGGCGTGCGACCACCCCTCGCACAAGCACGAGGGCCACGGCCACCATCACCACACGGACGACGACGTCAAGAGCTTCGTCTACAAGGCCGACCGCGCCTTCGATCCGGCCAAGCTGGAAGACTTCCTGGGCGCGATCGTCAACATCTACGGCCCGCGCATGCTGCGCTACAAGGGCGTGCTGAACATGAAGGGCACCGAGCGCAAGGTGATCTTCCAGGGCGTGCACCAGCTGATGGGCAGCGACCTGGGCCCCGAGTGGGGCAAGGACGAGGCGCGCCAGAGCCGCATGGTGTTCATCGGCATCGAGCTGCCGCGCGAAATCCTGGAGCAGGGGCTGGAGCAGTGCCTGGTCTGAGCTGAAGGCTTGCTGAAATAGAAAACGGCGCTGGCCCCAAAAGGCCAGCGCCGTTTTTCATTCGGGCCGGGGCCGGCTTACTTGCCGGTTGCGCCCATCCCGCCCAGCGGCTTGCCGTTGACCTTCAGGCTGCCTTCGCTGTACTCGACCTGGGCGGTAACGTCGTCGCCGTCACGCTTCACGAACCCGCTCTGCTCGCCTTGCTCGACCAGGCCGGCCACCATTTCGGGCGGAGGCGTCTGGCCGCTCTCTGCACCGGTTTCGGCCAGCTTCTCGATCCACTTCATGGGCAGTCGCGCGTGGGCCTTGAGCACGCCGCGCTTCATGAGCAGCGCGGTGCCGGGCATCTGCAGGTCTTCGTCGGTCACGCCGGCCATGCTGACCGTGTAGCCGATTTCGGCACGCTTGCCGTCGATTTCGACCAGCATCTTGTCGAGGCCGGCTTCGGGGCCGTACTTCGCCATGGCCTTGAGGTCGGGGGCGAGCTGCTCGGCCAGCGCCTGCATGGCTGCCTGCGATGCCTTGCTGCCGCCCTTGCCGCAGCCGCTGGCGGCGCTGGACTGCATCCAGGCGTCGGCCAGCTTCTTGTAGCCGGCGGCATGGATGCGGCGCGCGCCGCTGGTCAGTTCGAACTTGTCGATCTTCGTCTCGCCGATTTTGCCGGTGCCCCTGAACGTGCCGCTCGACGCATAGAGGCCGTCCTTGGTGCTGGCTTCGCCGACCAGTTCGATGTTCTGGAGCACGACTGCCGGCAGCGCCTTTGGTGGTTCTGCCGGTGCGGCGCCGTCCTCGGCAGCCTTCTTCTTGACGGCGAACTCGAGGGTGTCGAGCCGGCCTTCGGTCTTGCCGGTGGCCAGGAACCAGCCGGCGCTCATGTCCATGTCGGCCTTGGCGGCGAGCTTGCCCATCTTCATGGTCACGCCGCTGCGCGCTTCGCTGAAGTCCAGGCCGGGCACGGTCAGGTCGTAGCGCGCCTGGGTGCGCGCGGCGTTGACTTCCAGGCGGGCCTGCACGCCTTGCCAGTCGAGGCGGCCCTTGCCTTCTTCGACCAGCTTGGCGGGGGCGACGGTGAGGTCGGTCGTGAAGGCGCCACTGAAGCCGACCTTGGTGCGCGCGCTCAGGGGCTTGGCGTCGCCGAACAGCTTTTTTGCCGCGGCCTGCGTCTTCTCGTCGAGCACCAGTTCGCTGTCGATGGTGGCCGCTGCCAGCGTGCCGCCGGCCAGCGGGCCGTGATGGATGGTGTCGCGGATGGTCAGGCGCAGCTGCTTGGGCGGTTTGATGCCGCCTGCGTCTTCCTCGTCGTCGGCTTCGGCTTCCTCGCCCTCGGCGGGCTTGTCGGCGGCGGCGGGTGCTGCTGCTGCCGGGGCGGCGGCATCGGCTGCGCAGCCGATTTCCAGCGTCACGGTGCTGACGGCACCGAAGAAGCCGCGTTCATATTTGCGCTCGGTCACGCGCACCAGCGCGGTCTGCTTCGGCAGCTCGTCGAAGGCGATGTCGTAGCGCGACTTGATTTGCGTGCCGGCCCACCAGGTGCTGCCGCCGTAGGCGACGGCGATAGCCGCGGCCAGGACTCCCAAAACTACTTTCTTGTTCAAGACTTGCTTTCTTTTTGCGAATGAACGGATAGGCCCCCTGCGCCATATGGACAAAGGCCCGGGGCCGCGCTGCTCCCACAGACAGCGCCGCGCGATGCTAACGGAGTTGGCCGGCACGCCGAGACATCGCCCGCGCCTGCGAGTTCTCTATACAATCGCGCGCCTGTTCCGGCAGCCATGTCCAGTTCTCGTGGACAAGATGTGACTTCCGGCACGGGGCGCCGCACGTTCCTGGTGGGCTTTCGGGGGTATAACCCCGGGGTTCGCCACTGGCGAGCACCCCGACAACGGGGAGCCTGCGTGGTCTGAAAGCCGCAAGTGGCTCCCATGGGAGGAGACACCCAGTGAAAGCGCGTTCCAGTTCGACCAAGGAGCCAGTCACCGTGAAGAAACCCGCCGCCAAGGCCACGCCAGCACCCAAGCCCGCCACAAAGAAGGCGCCGGCTGCGAAGCAGGCTGTACCTGCGGCCAAAAAGGTTTCCGCCACCGCACATGGCTCCGCAGCGAAGGAGAAAAGCGCGCCGTCCAAAAAGCCCGCAGCACCACCGGCCAAGGCCGCGACCGCTGCGACCAAGAAGTCCGCCAAGCCTGCAACTGCCGCCACCAAGACCGCAGGCGCGGGCTCATCGTCATCCAAACCCGTCGGCCGCCCTGCTGCCGTTCCTTCTGCCCCCTCGATCCCCATGAAAAAAACGGCTGCCGCCTCCACTTCCGCCCCGGCGACACCCTCGATGCCCGTTCAAACCCCCACGCCCGCACCCGCCGCGCGTGGTGGCCGCGTGTCCCGGCTGTCGCAACTTACCGTGCCCTCGATGCCGCAATCTGTCGCATCGACCGCCGCCAAGTCCAGCTTCTCGCAGGCGCCTTCCACCGCGCTGGTGCCGCCGCCGCCCCTGGCCGTGAAGAAAGACCCGAAGCTGGCCAACAACTGGAAGACCAAGACTCCTTCCGAGCTGAGCGACGCTGAAGTCATCGCCATGCCCGACGACGAGTACATGAACGAAAAGCAGATGGCGTTCTTCCGCCTGAAGCTCGAAGAACTCAAGCGCGGCATTCTCGAGAACGCCGGCGAGACCACCGAGCATCTGCGTGAAGACACGGTGGTCGTGCCCGACCCGGCCGACCGCGCCACCATCGAGGAAGAACACGCCCTCGAACTGCGCACCCGCGACCGCGAGCGCAAGCTGCTCAAGAAGATCGAGCAGTCGATCCAGCGCATCGACGCCGGCGACTACGGCTACTGCGACGAAACCGGTGAACCCATCGGTGTCGGTCGCCTGCTGGCCCGCCCGACTGCCACGCTGTCGCTCGAAGCGCAACAGCGCCGCGAACTCAAGCAAAAGATGTTCGGGGATTGAACAGGGTCAAGGTAGATAGAGCCCAGCGACTTCGATAGCCTTCGCCGAATGCCTAAGGAAGAATCGGGCCGCCTTTTTTCCAAGGTGGCCAAATTTGTCCGCAATCCCCTGAAGGATTGGTCGGAGCTGGATGCCCCTGCCTCCGCCTCGACCTCGGACTCTTCGCTGCCCGCCCAGCAGACCTACAGCCGCGAGATGCTGAAGGAGATGATCGAGCGGCGCCAGCGCAACGATTTCGTGCGCCGGCGCGAGTTCGACATGCTGCGCAAGCTGCGCCAGCGCGAGGCCGCCGCCCACGCCTTCGAGGCGACGGTCACACCGTCTTCCTTCAACATCAACAGCACCTCCGAGAAATCGGAAGGCCGCGCGCTCACGCTCAAGAAGATCGACGAGATCGAGCTGCAGATGTCGCAGCAGTGGTGGAAGGGGCGGGGCCCGAACGGCGAAACGCTGGTCAACCCGCCGCCTGACGCCGGCGCCGAGACGCTGCCGCCGGTGCATACCGACGATCTGCTGTCCGAGCCCGCCGTGTTGCCCATCATCCCGCCAGCGGCTGCAGCCGAGGCTGGTGACGATGCCCCGGCGGTGGCCGCCAGCGTGCCGTTGCTGTCGTCGCGCCTTGCGCACGACGGCGCGCTGGAAGAGGCGGTGATCCGCTTCGCGCACGGCGACGACACCGGTGCCGAAGCCATCCTGCTGCAGGCCCTGGCCTCCACCGAAGGCACAACGCCCACCGAGGGCGGGCACGACGCCGCGGCCGAACGCGATGACAACCGCTGGCGCGCCCTGTTCGATCTGTACCGCGCAACCGGTGACGCCGCCAAGTTCGCAGCCGCCCGCATGCGCTATGCGCAGCGCATGCGGCGCATGGGCCCCGACTGGGTTTCGCTCGATGAGCTGGCCCGCAGCGTCAAGGCCGTCACTGCCAGCGAAGAGGCGGCCGGGGCCGCTGCTGAAGGCAGCAGCGCCCATGCCGACTGGACCTGTCCCACGCGCCTGGCGCGCGAAGGCCTGATGGAGCTCACCCGTGCGCTGTCGAAGGCAGGCTCGGTGTGGACGCTGGACTGGCGCGGGCTGCACGCCGTAGAGCCTGAGGCTGCTGCGCCGCTGCGCGTGCTGTTCACCCACTGGGCCGATTCGCCGGTGCAGCTGCGCTTCATGGGCTCGGCGCAGCTGCTGGCCGTGCTGTCCGAGGCCGCACCCAACAACGAGCGTGGCACCGACGACATCTGGTGGCAGCTGCACCTTGCGGCGCTTCGCCTGATGCACCTGCCCGACGACTTCGAGCTGGTGGCGCTCAACTACTGCATCACCTACGAGGTGTCGCCGCCTTCCTGGCAGGACCCGAAGGGCGAATGCACCACGCTGGCCGCGCCGCCCGCGAGCCGGCCCAGCTCGGTGTGGTCGCTGCTGTCGGTCGGTGGCGATTCGGAGAGCTTTCCGTCCACCGACAGCGGTTTTGCCGCGCTGGCGGGCGATCTGCGGGGCGAGTCGCTGTCGAGCTGGCAACGGCTGGACAACGACCTGCGCCACACCACGGCACCGGTCATTTCGTGCGCGGCGCTGCTGCGCATGGACCTGGCCGCCGTGGGCACGCTGCTGAGCTGGGTGCGCGCACGCGATGCCAATGGCGAGCGCGTGCAGTTCGTCGATGCGCACCGGTTGATTGCTGCGCTGTTCAACCTGGTAGGCATTGCCGATCATTCGACAGTGACGGTTAGGAAAAACTAAAACCTGCGCTGCCCTATGGCGGTTGCATTGCCGCGGCGCACCCCCAGATGGCTGCGATGGAACAGTTTCACGGCACCACCATCGTGAGCGTGCGCCGCAAGACCCCCCAAGGCGACCAGGTCGCCATTGGCGGGGACGGGCAGGTCACTCTCGGCAATATCGTCATCAAGGGCACGGCGCGCAAAGTGCGCCGCCTCTATCACGGCAAGGTGCTCGCAGGCTTTGCCGGCGCCACGGCCGACGCCTTCACGCTCTTCGAGCGCTTTGAGGCCAAGCTCGAAAAGCACCAGGGGCACCTGACCCGCGCGGCAGTCGAACTCACCAAGGACTGGCGCACCGACCGTGTGTTGCGCAAGCTCGAGGCCATGCTCGCCGTGGCCGACGCCACCACCTCGCTCATCATCACCGGCAATGGCGACGTGCTGGAGCCCGAAGACGGCGTGATCGCCATCGGTTCGGGCGGGGCGTATGCCCAGTCGGCGGCCAAGGCGCTGATCGACAACACCGACCTCTCGGCCGAGCAGATCGTGCGCAAATCGCTGGCGATCGCCGGAGAAATCTGCATTTACACGAACATGAACCACACGGTGGAAGCGCTCTGACCATGTCCATGACCCCCCAGGAAATCGTCTCCGAGCTCGACAACCACATCGTCGGCCAGCCGGCCGCCAAGCGCGCCGTGGCCATCGCCCTGCGCAACCGCTGGCGCCGCCAGCAGGTCGAAGACAAGCTGCGCCACGAGATCACCCCGAAGAACATCCTCATGATCGGCCCCACGGGCGTGGGCAAGACCGAAATCGCCCGTCGCCTCGCGCGCCTGGCCGATGCGCCCTTCATCAAGGTCGAGGCCACCAAGTTCACCGAGGTCGGCTACGTGGGCAAGGACGTCGATTCGATCATTCGCGACCTCGCCGAAATCGCCGTCAAGCAGACCCGCGAATCGGAAAGCGCCAAGGTGCGCGCGCGTGCCGAAGACGCCGCCGAAGACCGCATCCTCGACGTGCTGCTGCCTCCCGCACGTGGTGCCGATGGCGCTGTGGCCGACACGGGCAACGCCACCCGCCAGGCCTTCCGCAAGAAACTGCGCGAGCACCAGCTGGACGACAAGGAAATCGAACTCGACCTCGCCGAGACCCGCACCCCGCTGGAAATCATGGGCCCGGCCGGCATGGAGGAAATGACCGAGCAGTTGCGCGGCATGTTCGGCCAGATCGGCGGCGGCAAGCGCAAGACGCGCAAACTCAAGATCGCCGAGGCGCTGCGCCTGCTGATCGACGAGGAAGCGGCCAAGCTGGTGAACGAGGACGAGATCCGCACGCAGGCGATCACCAATGCCGAGCAGAACGGCATCGTCTTCATCGACGAGATCGACAAGGTTGCCACGCGCAGCGAAGCGCAGGGCTCCGACGTGTCGCGCCAGGGCGTGCAGCGCGACCTGCTGCCGCTGGTGGAGGGCACGGCCGTCACCACCAAATACGGCGTGGTGCGCACCGATCACATGCTGTTCATCGCGAGCGGCGCCTTCCACCTGAGCAAGCCGAGCGACCTGATCCCCGAGCTACAGGGGCGCTTTCCGATCCGTGTGGAGCTGCAGTCGCTCTCGGTGGCGGACTTCGAAAGCATCCTCACGCAGACCCGCGCGTCGCTGGTGAAGCAGTACCAGGCGCTGCTCGCCACCGAGGGCGTGACGCTCGAATTCACGCCCGAAGGCGTGAACCGGCTGGCCGCCATCGCCTTCGAGGTGAACGAGCGCACCGAGAACATCGGTGCACGCCGTTTGTCGACCGTGATGGAACGCCTGCTGGATGAGGTAAGCTTCGACGCGACCCGCCTCGAAGGGCAATCGATCCGCATCGATGCCGCTTATGTCGACCAGCGCCTTGCGGCACTAAGTCACGACGAAGACCTTTCGCGCTTCATTCTCTGAAGCCGCTTCTCCTTCCCCCTGTAACGGGGGAATCCTTCACGCATCACATTCATTGCGTGAGCTAAGTACTTCATTTTCAACGAAATTCGCCGATTCCATGGTTTTGGAATCGGCGCTAAGTCGTTGATTCCATTACAAAAAATAGCCCAAACGGCCAGTTGCTTCCGAAGTGTTTCCTGCTACAGTGCAAAAAAGTGCAGTTAAGTGGGAAAAAGTGCGGGTAGTGCCCCTTTCGGGTGCCGCAGCACTCCCAACACAGGGGTTCGTGGTCGTGTTTCAAGGCGCTTCATCGCTCAGTCTGGATGCCAAGGGGCGGCTCTCCGTGCCGACCCGGCATCGTGACGTCCTGAGCGCGACGGCAGGCGGCCAGCTCACGATCACCAAGCATCCGCACGGATGCCTGATGGTGTTTCCCCGTCCCGAATGGGAAAAATTCCGCGAGCGCATCGCCGCGCTGCCGATGTCGGCGCAGTGGTGGAAGCGCGTCTTCCTGGGCAACGCGATGGACGTCGAGATGGACGGCACCGGCCGCATCCTGGTGTCGCCCGAACTGCGCGCGGCCACCGGCATCACGCGAGAGACGCTGCTGCTGGGCATGGGCAACCACTTCGAACTCTGGGACAAGGCCACGTACGAGGCCAAGGAGGCCGAGGCCACCCAGGGCGAGATGCCGGATGTGTTTCAGGACTTTGCGTTCTGAGGACTCAAGTGAACACCCCATGGACCCATACGACCGTCTTGCTGAACGAAGCGGTGGAAGCCCTTCTTTCCGGCAGCACGGCGGCAACCGGCACTTACGTGGACGCTACCTTCGGGCGGGGAGGGCATGCGCGTGCAATCCTCTCCAGGCTGGCGCCGGAAGGCAGGCTGATCGCATTCGACAAGGATGCAGAAGCAGTGGCCGAAGCAGCGCGCATCTCCGATGCGCGTTTTTCTATCCGCCACCAGGGATTCCGCTCGCTGGGCGAATTGCCCGACGCGAGCGTCGACGGCCTGCTGATGGACCTGGGCGTGAGCTCGCCGCAGATCGACAACCCGGTGCGCGGTTTCAGTTTTCGTTTCGACGGCCCGCTCGACATGCGCATGGACACCACGCGCGGCGAGAGCGTGGCCGAATGGCTGGCAACGGCCGAACTTCAGCAGATTGCAGAGGTGATCCGTGACTATGGCGAAGAACGGTTTGCTGTTCAGATTGCAAAGGCGATTGTTGCTCGCCGACAAGAACGGGGCCCAATTTCAACCACCACCGAACTGGCCGAGCTCGTGGCTGGCACGGTCAAAACCCGCGAGCAGGGCCAGAACCCTGCAACGCGCACATTTCAGGCTTTTCGGATTTTCATCAACGCCGAGCTTGAAGAGCTGCAACAGGCGCTAGAAGCGAGTCTGTCCGTGCTCAAACCCCAGGGGCGGCTCGCGGTGATCAGCTTCCACTCGCTGGAAGACCGCATCGTGAAGCAGTTCATCGCCAAGCACTCGAAGGAGGTCTACGACCGCCGCGCGCCGTTTGCCGCCCCGAAGGTCATGAAACTGCGCGCGCTGGAGCGCATCAAGCCGTCCGACGCCGAGGTGGGCGGCAACCCGCGCTCGCGCAGCGCCATTCTTCGCGTCGCAGAACGCACCGGGGCCAACTGATCATGGCCCGCCTCAACATCCTGCTGCTGCTGGCCGTCATTGCGACGGCTTTGTACCTCGTGCACACGCAGTACATGTCACGTCAGCTCTATACCGAGCTCGACCGCGTGCAGCAGGAAGCCCGTCGCCTGGAGACCGACCGCGATCGCCTGCAGGTCGAGAAGCGCGCACAGGCCACGCCGCTGCGCGTCGAGAAGCTCGCCAAGGAGCAGCTGCAGATGCGCACCACCTCGCCGGCGATCACGCAGTACGTGCGCCCTGACGGCACGGTGATCCCCGCGGTCGCGCCGGTGGCGCCTGCGCCGACCACGCCCAAGCCGGCGGCCAAGCCAGTCACCGCAGCGAGGGCCGCACGATGAACCGGGGCAACCGCAGCGTGCGCTACACCACCAGCCCCTTGCTCGCGAGCAAGACGCCGGTGTGGCGCAGCAAGTTCATCGTCGCGGGCATTGCGCTCGGCTTCGTCATGCTGGCGGGCCGGGCGGCCTACGTGCAGGTGCTCAACAACAGCTTCTTCCAGCGGCAGGGCGAAGTGCGCTTTGCGCGCACGCTCGAGCTGCCGGCCAACCGCGGCCGCATCCTCGACCGCAACGGGCTCATCCTGGCCTCCAGCGTGGTGGCGCCCAGCATCTGGGCCATTCCGGAAGACATCGAGCGCGACGACCCCGAGGTGCGCGCCAAGCTCAAGCAGGTCGCCAAGCTGCTGGAGATGTCGCAGAAGGACTTCGACAAGAAGCTCGAAGACGAGGACAAGACCTTCGTCTGGATCAAGCGCCAGGTCGACGAGCCCATCGCCAAGCAGATCGCGGCCATGAACCTCAAGGGCATCTACCAGCGCAAGGAATACAAGCGCCAGTACCCCGAGGGCGAGGCCGCCGCGCACGTGGTGGGCTTTACCAACGTGGAAGACAACGGCCAGGAAGGCATCGAGCTCGCGTTCAACAAGGAGCTGGCCGGCAAGGCGGGTTCGCGCCGGGTCATCAAGGACCGCCTGGGCCGCGTGGTCGAGGGCGTGGGCGAAACCGTGCCACCGCTCGACGGCAAGGACATCCAGCTCAGCGTCGACAGCAAGGTGCAGTTCTTCGCCTACCAGAAGCTGCGCGATGCCGTGACCGCGCGCAAGGCCAAGGCCGGCAGCGTGGTGGTGCTCGACTCCGTCACCGGCGAAGTGCTGGCGCTGGCCAACTACCCGAGCTATGTGCCCGACAAGCGCCAGAACCTCACCGGCGAGCAGCTGCGCAACCGCGCGCTCACCGACACCTTCGAGCCCGGGTCGACCATGAAGCCGATCACGGTGGGCATGGCGCTCGAAGCCGGCCGCGTGAAGCCCTCGACCCTGATCGAAACCGGCCCCGGCCGATTCCAGATCGGCGGCTTCACCATCAGCGACACCCACAACTACGGCACGCTGACGGTCGAGGGCGTGATCCAGAAGTCGAGCAACGTCGGCGCGCTCAAGATCGCCCAGAAGATGACCCCGCACGAGATGTGGGACACCTACACCGCGCTCGGCTACGGCCAGAAGCCGCAGATCCAGTTCCCCGGCGCCGTGACGGGCCGGCTGCGCCCGTGGAAGACCTGGAAGCCGGTCGAGCAGGCCACCATGGCCTACGGCTACGGCCTGTCGGCGTCGCTGTTCCAGATGGCGCATTCGTACACCTCGTTCGCGCACGACGGCTCGATCATTCCGGTCACCATCCTGAAGAATTCCGAGCCGCCGGTCGGCGTGCGCGTGTTCTCGCCGTCGAACGCGCTGGCGGTGCGCAAGATGCTGCAGATGGCCGCCGGCCCCGGCGGCACCGGCACGCGCGCGCAGACGGTCGGCTACTCGGTCGGCGGCAAGTCGGGCACGGCCCACAAGCAGGTCGGCAAGGGTTACGCGAGTAACAAATATCGCGCCTGGTTCACCGGCATGGCGCCTATCGACAAGCCGCGCATCATCGTCGCCGTGATGATCGACGAGCCCAGCGACGGCCAGTATTTCGGCGGCGTCGCCGCGGCGCCCGTGTTCAGCGAAGTCGTGCAGCAGACCTTGCGCATGATGAACGTACCGCCCGATCTGGCGGTCAAACCGCTTGTGATGACGCAGGGCGTCGACGAGAGTTTCTGAACATGCTGACCTTCACTTCACCCCAACTCGCCGCGGCCTGGCTCAAGGAGCGCGTGCCGCAGGCCGCGCTGCACGCCGACAGCCGTGCCGTGGGCGCGGGCGACGTCTTCATCGCCTGGCCCGGCGCCGCCACCGACGGGCGCAAGCACGTGGCGGCCGCGCTGGCGCAGGGCGCGGCGGTCTGCCTGGTGGAGCACGAGGGCGTCGAGGCCTTCGGCTTTGAAGGCGACGACCGCATCGTCAGCTACCCCGGCCTGAAGGCCGCCACCGGCCCGATCGCCTCGGCCTTCTACGACAACCCCTCGGCCCTGCTCGACGTGCTGGCCGTGACCGGCACCAACGGCAAGACATCCACCGCCTGGTGGCTGGCCGAATCGCTCTCCACGCTGCGCGCGGCGGGTGGCGTGCGCGCGATGCGGCCAGACGGCACCATGCAGCGCGATGCGCCGTCACCCTGCGCGGTGATGGGCACGCTCGGCATCGGCGTGCCGCCCGAGCTGACGTACACCGGCCTCACCACGCCCGACCCGGTGATGATGCAGCGCGAACTGCGCTCGCTGGTCACGCGCGGCTTCGGCGCCTGCGCCATCGAGGCATCGTCCATCGGCATCGCCGAGCGCCGCCTCGACGGCGCGCAGATCGCCGTGGCCGTGTTCACCAACTTCACGCAGGACCACCTCGACTACCACGGCAGCATGGACGCCTACTGGCAGGCCAAGGCCGAGCTGTTCCGCTGGCCCGGCCTGCGCGCGGCGGTGATCAACATCGACGACACGCACGGCGCCAGCCTGTGCGCGAACCTGATCGACGCCGGCATCGGCGCGCTCGACGTCTGGACCGTCTCGGCCGGCGGCAAGCCGGCCCGCCTCGTGGCGCGCGACATCGGCTACGACGCGCAGGGCCTGCAGTTCTCGGTGGCCGAGCACGGCACCGCCGCGGTGGAGCGCCTGTCGACCGGCCTGATCGGCCAGTACAACGTGGCCAACCTGCTGGGCGTGCTCGGCACGCTGCGCGCGCTGGGCCTCACGCTCGCCCAGGCCGTGGCAGCCTGCGCCAACCTCACCAGCGTGCCGGGCCGCATGGACCGCGCAGGCACCGGCGAAGGCGCGCCGCTCGCCGTGGTCGACTATGCCCACACCCCCGACGCGCTCGACAAGGCCCTGATCGGCCTGCGCCCGCTGGCAAAGCAGCGCGGCGGCGCGCTCTGGTGCCTGTTCGGTTGCGGCGGCGACCGCGACCCGATCAAGCGCCCGATGATGGCCGCCGTCGCCGAGCGCCAGGCCGACCGCGTGGTCGTCACCAGCGACAACCCGCGCAGCGAAAAGCCCGACGCGATCATCAGCCAGGTGCTGCGCGGCTTCTCGCGCCCCGAAGCCGCCCAGGTGCAGCCCGATCGCGCCGGCGCCATCGCCGACGCCATCGCGCAGGCAGCCCCGCAAGACGTGGTGCTGATCGCCGGCAAGGGCCACGAGGCCTGGCAGGAAATCGCCGGCCAGCGCATCGAGTTTTCCGACAAGGCCCATGCGCTTCAAGCGCTGGCAAAGAGGGGGGCCGCGGCATGACCGACACGACGCCTCTCAACATCACGCTGGCCCAGGTGCAGCAATGGATTCCGGGATCGCGCCTGGTGGGTGACGCTTCGACCGTCATCGCCCGCGTGCACACCGACACGCGCACGCTCGCGCAGGGCGACCTGTTCGTCGCGCTCAAGGGCGAGCGCTTCGATGCCAACGACTTCCTGGCGGACGCCAAGAAGCGCGGCGCCGTGGCCGCCATTGCGCACCACGGCCTCGAGGCCGCCGGCCTCAGCGGCCTCGAAGTGCCCGACTCGCTGGTCGCGCTCGGCGCGCTCGGCGCGGGCTGGCGCGCGCAGTTCGAACTGCCGCTGATCGCCGTGACCGGCAGCAACGGCAAGACCACGGTCACGCAGATGATCGCGGCCGTGCTGTTCGCCTTCCGCGCCGAACGAGCGCTGGCCACCGCCGGCAACTTCAACAACGAGATCGGCGTGCCGCTCACGCTGCTGCGCCTGCGCGCGCAGCACCAGCGCGCGGTGCTCGAACTGGGCATGAACCATCCGGGCGAGATCGCGCGGCTGGCCGCCATCTCGCGCCCGACCATCGCACTCGTCAACAACGCCCAGCGCGAGCACCAGGAGTTCATGGCCACCGTCGAGGCGGTGGCCGTCGAGAACGCCACCGTGTTCGCGGTGCTGCCCGAAGGCGGCACCGCCGTGTTCCCCTATGGCGACGCCTTCACTTCTCTGTGGACCGACATGGCGCACGCCGGTGGCTCGCGCCGCTGCATGACCTTCGGCGAATCGGAAGATGCCGACATCTCGCTCGACAGCGCCGAATGGAAGCAGGGTGCCTGGGCCGTGCGCATCCGCACGCCGATCGGCGCCTTCGATGCGCGCCTGCACATCGCGGGCCGGCACAACGTCGTCAATGCGCTGGCCGCCACGGCCTGTGCGCTCGCGGCCGGCGTGTCGGTCGAGACCATTGCAGCGGGCCTGTCGGCCTTCGAGCCGGTCAAGGGCCGTTCGCGCGCCAACGAGATCGTGCTGGCCGGTGGCCATGCGCTCACGCTGGTCGACGACAGCTACAACGCCAACCCCGATTCCGTGATTGCCGCCATCGACGTGCTTGCCGCCCTGCCGGGCCCGCGCCTGCTGGTGCTCGGCGACATGGGCGAGGTGGGCGACCGCTCGCCCGAGTTCCACGCCGAAGTCGGCGAGCGGGCGCGCCAGCGCGGCATCGAGTCCGTCTACACGCTGGGCGCCGCGACGGCGCACACCACCGCTGCCTTCGGCGGTGCCGACGGACGCCATTTCGAAGAGTTCGACGCGCTCGGCGCGGCTGTGCTCGCGCGCCTGCCGCAACTCGGCAGCGTGCTCGTCAAGGGATCGCGCTTCATGAAGATGGAGCGCGTGGTGCAGGTCGTCGAGGCGCAAGCACAACCACAACAACAAAAGGAGGCCGGTCATGACGCATGAGCCGCGCGAAACCACATGCTGATGACCCTGGCCCAATGGCTGCAGACGCTCTCGCCCGAGTTCGGGTTTTTGCGCGTTTTTCAATACCTCACCTTCCGCGCGCTGATGGCTGCGCTGACCGCGCTCGTGGTCGGCCTGGTGGCCGGCCCGTACGTGATCCGCCGCCTGGCCGCGCTCAAGATCGGCCAGCCGATTCGCGGCTACGGCATGGAAACGCACCTGACCAAGAGCGGCACGCCCACCATGGGCGGTGTGCTGGTGCTGTTCGCCATCGCCTTCGCCACGCTGCTGTGGTTCGATATTTCGAACCGGTTCGTGTGGATCGTGCTGTGGGTCACGATGGGCTTCGGCGCCATCGGCTGGGTCGATGACTGGCGCAAGGTGGTGCGCAAGGACCCGGAAGGCATGCGCTCGCGCGAGAAGTATTTCTGGCAGTCGGTGGTCGGCCTGATTGCGGCCTTCTACCTGCTCTTCAGCATCTCGGAGAGCTCCAACTGGCGCGTGGTGCAGCTGTTCTTCGCGTGGGTGCAGTCAGGCTTCGACCTCGACTTTCCGCCCAAGATCAACCTGCTGGTGCCGTTCTTCAAGGAGGTGAGCTACCCGCTGGGCGGCATCGGCTTCGTGATCCTCACGTACCTCGTGATCGTGGGCGCGAGCAATGCGGTGAACCTGACCGACGGCCTCGATGGCCTGGCGATCATGCCGGTGGTGATGGTGGGCTCGGCGCTGGGCGTGTTCGCCTATGTCACGGGCAGCGCGGTGTACTCCAAGTACCTGCTGTTCCCCAACATCCCGGGCTCGGGCGAGTTGCTGGTGTTCTGCTCGGCAATGGCCGGCGCGGGGCTCGCGTTCCTCTGGTTCAACACGCACCCGGCACAGGTCTTCATGGGCGACGTGGGCGCGCTGGCGCTGGGCGGCGCGCTGGGCACCATCGCGGTCATCGTGCGCCAGGAGATCGTGTTCTTCATCATGGGCGGCATCTTCGTGGTCGAGGCGATCTCGGTGATGGCACAGGTCATGTACTTCAAGTACACGAAGAAGCGCTACGGCGAAGGCCGCCGCGTGCTCAAGATGGCGCCGCTGCACCATCACTTCGAGAAGAGCGGCTGGCGCGAAACGCAGGTCGTGGTGCGCTTCTGGATCATCACGATGCTGCTGTGCCTCGTGGGTCTTTCGACGTTGAAGCTGCGGTAACGGAACCATGCGGCATCTGAAAGACCTCCCCGTTCTCATCCTCGGCCTCGGTGCGTCCGGGCTGGCGATGACGCGCTGGTGCGCGCGCCACGGCGCCGTCGTGACCGTGGCCGACACGCGCGAGGCGCCGGCATTGCTCGCGACGCTGCAGGCGGAGCTGCCCGGGGTGACGTTCGTCGGCGGGCCGTTCTCGGCCGCGCTGGTCGAAGGCACGCCGATCCGCGCGGTGTATCGCTCGCCGGGGCTGTCGCCCGCGACCATTGCGCCGGTGGTGGAAGCGGCGCGTGCTGTCGGGCTGCCGGTCGGTGGCGAGCTGGATCTGTTCGCGCGTGCGTTGCTGGACCTGCGGACGGTGGAAGTGCCGGTGGTCGAGGCTGAGCCGGAACCCGAGACGGAAGCACCCATCGAGCCGGTGGCAGAAGCGCCCGTGGAAACCGCCGAGCCGGAGGCGCAAGCGCAACTGCCGCTGGACGAGCCCGCGCACGTCGAGCAGGCTGAAGCCGTGGCCGAGCCGGAGCAACAGCCCGAGCCTGTCGAAGCCGAAGCGCCCGAACTCGCCGCAGAAGCCGCGTCCGAGCCGACCGTGCCCGCGCAGGCTGAAGCAATGCCGCGCGATCCGTCGATGAGCGTCGCCGTGCCGCTGCCGCCCGAGGCCGCAGAAGTCGTCGAGCCGGCGGCCGAGCCCGCGCCGGAAGTGCCCGCCGTTGTCCCCGAGTCCTCCGAGGCTTCGGCTCCTGCACCCGCCACCGCTTCCCGCCTGCCCGTCACCGGCAAGCCCTACGTCCCGACCGCCGCCAGGGAGGCCGCGGAGTTCGTCGCCAAGATCGCCGAAATCTCCGCCACCAACCCGGCCTCGGCCGCTGTCGAAGAAGAATCGCCGCAGCTCGAGCTGGCGCCCATCGTCGAGCCCGAAGCCCCCAAGGGCTATGCGCCCGCGGTGCTCGCCATTACCGGCACCAACGGCAAGACCACCGTCACCTCGCTCACCGGCCAGCTGGTCGAACGTGCGGGCAAGACCGTGGCCGTGGCCGGCAACATCGGCCCGACGCTGCTCGACACGCTCTCGGCGCACATGGATGCCGACACGCTGCCCGACGTGTGGGTGCTGGAGCTGTCCAGCTTCCAGCTCGACGGCGTGCAGGGCTTCGAGCCCACGGCCGCCACCGTGCTCAACCTCACGCAGGACCACCTCGACTGGCATGGCGACATGCCGGCCTACGCGGCGGCCAAGGCGCGCATCTTCGGCGCGCATGGGCTGATGATCCTCAACCGCGACGATGCCGGCGTGATGGCGATGTTGCCCGCGCCCGTCAGGGTCAAGCTGCAGCGCCCGCAGATCCGCACGCACGTCACCTTCGGCGCGGCCATGCCGCTGCGCCCGGGTGACTACGGCATCGAGCGCGTCAACGGCATGGCCTGGCTGGTGCGCGCGCTGGAAGCTGACGAAACGCAGAAGCGCAAGCGCGGCGCCGTGGTGGAAGAAGAAATCTTCCTGCAGCGCCTGATGCCCGCCGACGCGCTGCGCATCCGCGGCCGCCACAACGCCATGAACGCACTGGCCGCACTCGCGCTGGCCAGCGCCGCCGACTGCCCGCTGGGCCCCATGCTCTACGGCCTGCGCGAATACCACGGCGAGCCGCACCGCGTGGAGCCGATCGCCATCGTGGACGAGGTCGAGTACTTCGACGACAGCAAGGGCACCAACGTCGGCGCCACCGTGGCCGCGTTGATCGGCCTGGGCGAAGAGCGCCGCGTGGTCGTCATCCTCGGCGGCGATGGCAAGGGACAAGACTTCGAACCGCTGGCCGAGCCCGTGCGCCAGTACGCGCGCGCCGTGGTGCTCATCGGCCGCGACGCACCGCTCATCGAAGCCGCGCTGGCATCGACCGGCGTCTCTCTGCTGCATGCCGCCTCGATGGACGAGGCCGTGAAGCTCGCGTCCGCGCGCGCCAACCCCGGCGACGCCGTGCTGCTGTCACCGGCCTGTGCGAGCTTCGACATGTTCAAGGACTACGCGCACCGCGCCGAGGTGTTCCGCGAGGCCGTGCAGGCCTACGAGGACAGCCCGCGCGGCATGGGCGGTTCGACGACGGAGGACACGGTTTGAACTCTGCCGCCTCAGGCGCCACGCCCAACGCATCCACCAGTCGCTTCGGCGGCTGGTTCAGGCGCGCCCGCAGCGGGATCGACTCGCTGCCGGTGCACCTGCCCGTGCGGCTGGGCGGCGCCGGCATCGCGCAGACAAAAGCCACGCCGATGCGCGTGCTGGGTTTCGACCAGGCGCTGGTCTGGGTCACGGTCGCGCTGCTGACCTGGGGCCTGATCATGGTGTATTCGGCCTCGATCGCGCTGCCTGACAACCCGCGCTTTGCACGTGCGGGCTACAGCGCCTCGTACTTCCTCACGCGGCACGCGGCTTCGGTGATCTTCGCGTTCATCGCCGCGCTGCTGGCCTTCCAGATCCCGATGAAGACCTGGGAGCGCGCCGCGCCCTGGCTCTTCGTGGCTTCGCTGCTGCTGCTGGTGGCCGTGCTCATTCCGCACATCGGCATCAACGTGAACGGCGCGCGCCGTTGGCTGCCAATGGGCTTCATGCGCTTCCAGCCCTCGGAGCTGGCCAAGCTCGCGATGGTGCTCTACGCCGCCAGCTACATGGTGCGCAAGATGGAGATCAAGGAGCGCTTCTTCCGCGCCGTGCTGCCGATGGGCATCGCGGTGGTGGTGGTCGGCATGCTGGTGATGGCCGAACCCGACATGGGCGCGTTCATGGTGATCGCCGTGATCGCCATGGGCATCCTGTTCCTGGGCGGCGTGAACGCGCGCATGTTCTTCGTGATCGCCGCGCTGGTGGTGGTGGCCTTCGGCACCATCGTCGCGAGCAGCCCGTGGCGCCGCGAGCGCATCTTTGCGTACCTCGATCCGTGGAGCGAAGAGCACGCGCTGGGCAAGGGCTACCAGTTGTCGCACTCGCTGATCGCCATCGGTCGCGGCGAGATCTTCGGCGTGGGCCTGGGCGGCAGCGTCGAGAAGCTGCACTGGCTGCCCGAGGCGCACACCGACTTCCTGCTGGCCGTGATCGGCGAAGAGTTCGGCCTGGTCGGCGTGCTGCTGATCATCGGCCTGTTCCTCTGGCTCACGCGCCGCATCATGCACATCGGCCGCCAGGCGATTGCGCTGGACCGCGTGTTCTCGGGCCTCGTGGCACAGGGCGTGGGCGTGTGGCTCGGCTTCCAGACCTTCATCAACATGGGCGTGAACCTGGGCGCGCTGCCGACCAAGGGCCTGACCTTGCCGCTGATGAGCTTCGGCGGTTCGGCCATCCTGATGAACCTCGTGGCGCTGGCCATCGTGCTGCGTATCGACTACGAAAACCGTGTGCTGATGCGGGGAGGCCGCGTATGACGCGCACCGCACTCGTCATGGCAGGCGGCACAGGCGGCCATATCTTCCCGGGTCTCGCAGTGGCCGAAGCCCTGCGCGAGCGCGGCTGGCAGGTTCACTGGCTGGGCGCGCCCGGCAGCATGGAAGAAAAACTCGTGCCGCCGCGCGGCTTCGCCTTCGAGCCCGTGCAGTTCGGCGGCGTGCGCGGCAAAGGCCCGCTCACGCTGTTCCTGCTGCCGCTGAAGCTGCTGCGCGCCTTCTGGCAGAGCCTGCGCGTGGTGCGCCGCGTGAAGCCCGACGTGCTGGTGGGCCTTGGCGGCTACATCACTTTTCCGGGCGGAATGATGGGCGTGTTGCTCAACAAGCCGCTGGTGCTGCACGAGCAGAACTCGGTCGCCGGCCTCGCCAACAAGGTGCTGGCGGGCGTGGCCGATCGCGTGTTCACGGCTTTCCCCAATGTGCTGAAGAAGGCGCAGTGGGTGGGCAATCCGCTGCGGGCGGCCTTCACTTCGCAACCCGATCCGGCCACGCGTTTCGCGGGCCGTACCGGTCCGCTGAAATTGCTGGTGGTGGGCGGCAGCCTCGGCGCACGCGGCCTCAATACTGTTGTGCCGCAGGCGCTGGCGCGCATCGAGCCGGCCACGCGTCCGCAGGTGCTGCACCAGAGCGGCTCCAAGCAAATCGATGAGCTGCGCGCCAACTACACGGCGGCTGGCGTCGAAGGCGAACTCACGCCCTTCATCGAAGACACCGCGCAGGCGTACGCCGACGCCGACATCATCGTCGCGCGCGCCGGCGCCAGCACCGTCACAGAAATCGCGGCCGTCGGCGCAGCAGCGCTGTTCGTGCCTTTCCCCTCGGCGGTCGACGACCACCAGACCACCAACGCGCGCTTCCTCGTGGACGCGGGCGGCGGATGGCTCGTGCAGCAGGCCGACCTCACTCCTGAATTGCTGGCTGACTTGCTACAGAAAACCGAGCGCACCGCGCTGATCGACAAGGCCGTCAAGGCCAAGACCATGCAGAAGACCGAAGCCGTCGAGGCGGTCGTCCGCGCTTGCGAGGAGCTTGCCAAATGAAGCACGCTATTCGTCACATCCATTTCGTGGGCATCGGTGGTTCCGGCATGAGCGGCATCGCCGAAGTGCTGCTGAACCTGGGCTACAAGATCACCGGATCCGACCTGTCCGACAGCGTCACGCTGCGACGGCTCGCGGGCCTGGGCATCGGCACCTTCGTGGGCCACGCCGCCGCGCACATCGACGGCGCGGACGCGGTCGTCACCTCCACCGCCGTGCAGTCGGACAACCCCGAAGTGCTGGCCGCGCGCGAGAAGCGCATTCCGGTGGTGCCGCGCGCGCTGATGCTGGCCGAGCTGATGCGCCTGAAGCAGGGCATTGCAATTGCCGGCACGCACGGCAAGACCACCACCACCAGCCTGGTGGCGAGCGTGCTCGACGCCGCCGGGCTCGACCCGACCTTCGTGATCGGCGGTCGCCTCAACAGCGCGGGCGCCAACGCGCAGCTCGGCAGCGGCGACTACATCGTGGTCGAGGCCGACGAGTCGGACGCCTCGTTCCTGAACCTGCTGCCCGTGATGGCGGTGGTCACGAACATCGACGCCGACCACATGGAGACCTACGGGCACGATTTCGCGAAGCTCAAGAAAGCCTTCGTCGACTTCCTGCACCGCATGCCGTTCTACGGCGTGGCCATTCTCTGCACCGACGATCCGGCGGTGCGCGAGATCGTGGCCGACGTGACCTGCCCGGTCACCAGCTACGGCTTCGGCGAGGACGCCCAGGTGCGCGCCATCGACGTGCGCGCCGTCGGCGGCCAGATGCACTTCACCGCGCAGCGCCGCAACGGCGTGACGTTGCCCGACCTGCCCATCGTGCTGAACCTGCCGGGCGAGCACAACGTGCGCAATGCGCTGTCGGTGATCGCGGTGGCCGTGGAACTCGGCATTCCCGACGAAGCCGTGCAGCGCGGCCTCGCAGGTTTCAAGGGCGTGGGCCGACGTTTCCAGAGCTATGGCGACGTGGCTGTGCAAGGCGGCCATAACGAAGGTGGGGCCGGCACCTTCACCGTGATCGACGACTACGGCCATCACCCTGTCGAAATGGCGGCCACCATCGCCGCCGCGCGCGGCGCATTCCCGGGCCGCCGGCTGGTGCTGGCCTTCCAGCCGCACCGCTATACCCGTACGCGCGACTGCTTCGAAGACTTCGTGAAGGTCATCGGCACGGCCGACTCCGTGTTGCTCGGCGAGGTCTACGCCGCGGGCGAGGCGCCCATCGTGGCGGCCGATGGCCGCACGCTGGCGCGCGCGCTGCGCGTGGCCGGCAAGGTCGAGCCGGTGTTCGTCGACGACATCGCCGCCATGCCCCAAGCCATTCTCGACAACGCCCGCGCGGGCGACGTGGTGCTTTCCATGGGCGCCGGCTCCATTGGCGCGGTACCGGGCAAGGTCGTCGAACTCGGCGCAGCGGCGGTCACCGCCGTAGCACCCTCAACATCGCAGCGCGATTCGCGCAAAGGGAGGGCCTCATGAGCCTTCAGGACCCCAAGCTCTTCGGCAAGGTTGCCGTGCTGTTCGGCGGTAGTTCCGCCGAACGCGAAATCTCGTTGATGTCGGGCACCGGCGTGCTCGAAGCCCTGCGCTCGCGTGGTGTCGATGCGCACGCCTTCGACCCCTCGCAGCGCGATCTGGCCGACCTGAAGCGCGAAGGCTTCGCGCGCTGCTTCGTCGCGCTGCACGGCCGCCACGGCGAAGACGGCACCGTGCAGGGCGCGCTCGAACTGCTCGGCATTCCGTACACCGGCTCGGGCGTGATGGCTTCCAGCGTGGCCATGGACAAGGTCATGACCAAGCGCATCTGGCAGGCTGACGGCCTGCCGACGCCCAAGTACGTGCGCCTGGCCTTCGACCAGCAAAGCCGCGAGCAGATCATGGCCGTGCCCGACGTGCTCGGCCTGCCGCTGATCGTGAAGCCGCCGCGCGAGGGCTCCTCCATCGGCGTGACCAAGGTCGAGGGCTACTCGCAGATGCAGGACGCGATCACGCTCTCGGCCAAGTACGACGCCGACGTGCTCTGCGAGGAATTCATCGAAGGCGAGGAAGTGACCTGCGCGGTGCTCGGCCACGGGCTCGACGCGCGCGCGCTGCCGGTGGTGCGCATCTCCGCACCCGAAGGCGCCTACGACTACCAGAACAAGTACTTCACCGACGACGTGAAGTACCAGTGCCCGAGCGGCCTGCCCGAAGCGGAAGAGCACGAGATCCAGCGCATCACGCTGGCTGCCTACCGCACGCTCGGCTGCCGCGGCTGGGGCCGTGCCGACGTGATGATCCGCGCCAGCGACCGCAAGCCCTTCCTGCTGGAGATGAACACCTCGCCCGGCATGACCAGCCATTCGCTGGTGCCGATGTCGGCCCGCGCCGCGGGCATCGCGTACGAAGACCTGTGCCTGCGGGTGCTGGCCTCGGCCGCGCTCGACGCAACGGGAGGCTCGCTATAGCCATGGCCGACAGCATCCCCGCTCCCTTTGACGTCAAGCTCATGAACATCGTCGCGAACATTGCCTTCGCGATGGTGGCGCTCATGCTGCTGGCGGCGGGTGCGTGGTGGGTGCTGCGGCAGCCTTTCTTCCCCATCGGCGGCATCAAGGTGGACGGCGAAGTCACGCACAACAACGCGGTCACACTGCGCGCCAATGTGGCGCCGCAGCTCACGGGCAACTTCTTCACCATCGACCTGGGGCGCGCACGCACCGCCTTCGAGTCGGTGCCGTGGGTGCGCAGCGCGGTGGTGCGGCGCGAGTTCCCGAACAAGCTGCGCGTGACGCTGACCGAGCAGGTGCCGGTTGCCAACTGGGGCGACGACGCGGGCTCGAAGCTGATCAACGGCTTCGGCGACGTGTTCGAGGCCAACGTGGCCGAGGTGGACGACAACCTGCCGCGCCTGGACGGCCCGATCGAACAGGCCGGCCAGGTGCTGGGGATGTACCGCGTGCTGCAGCCGCAGTTTCAGCCTTACGACATGAGCATCGACGAGCTCACGCTGTCGAGCCGGGGAAGCTGGAAGGTGGTGCTCGACAGCGGTGCCGAAATAGAGCTCGGCCGCGGCCAGAGCGAGGAGGTGACGGCACGACTGCAGCGGTTCCTGAAGACCGTGACCCAGGTCGCGGGCCAGTACCGCCGCACGATGGCCGACGTCGAGGGCGCCGACCTGCGACACAACGACGCGTATGCATTGCGGCTGCGCGGCGTCACCACGGTCTCGCCAGAGGCCCCAAGAAAAATCAAGTAGCGCTCATCGAGAAATCGAGGACATATCTCAATGCCTAAAGAATACAAAGACCTGGTCGTAGGACTCGACATCGGCACCGCCAAGGTGATGGTGGTCGTGGCCGAAGTGCTGCCCGGAGGCGAGCTCAAGCTGGCCGGCCTCGGCATTGCGCCGAGCAACGGCTTGAAGCGCGGCGTGGTGGTGAACATCGACGCCACCGTGCAGAGCATCCAGCAGGCCCTGAAAGAGGCCGAGCTGATGGCCGACTGCAAGATCAGCCGCGTCTACACCGGCATCACCGGCAGCCACATCCGCGGCATCAATTCGAGCGGCATGGTGGCGGTGAAGGACAAGGAAGTGACGCCCGCCGACGTGGCCCGCGTGGTGGAGACGGCCCGCGCCATCAACATCTCCAGCGACCAGCGCCTGCTGCTGGTGGAGCCGCAGGAGTTCGTGATCGACGGCCAGGACGTGAAGGAGCCGATCGGCATGAGCGGCATGCGGCTCGAGGCCAAGGTGCACATCGTGACCGGTGCGCAGAGCGCGGCCGAGAACATCATCAAGTGCGTGCGCCGCTGCGGCCTCGAAGTCGACCAGCTGATGCTGAACCCGCTGGCCTCGAGCCAGGCGGTGCTGACCGAGGACGAGCGCGAACTCGGCGTGGTGCTCGTCGACATCGGCGCGGGCACGACCGACGTGGCGATCTTCACCAACGGCGCGATCCGCCACACGGCCGTGATCCCGATCGCGGGCGACCTCATCACGAGCGACATCGCCATGGCGCTGCGCACGCCGACGAAGGACGCGGAAGACATCAAGGTCGAGAACGGCTATGCCAAGCAACTGCTGGCCGACCCCGACACGCAGGTCGAAGTGCCGGGCCTCGGCGACCGCGGCCCGCGCATGCTGAGCAAGCAGGCGCTGGCCGGCGTGATCGAGCCGCGCATCGAAGAGATCTTCTCGCTGGTGCAGCAGGTGGTGCGCGAGTCGGGCTACGAAGAGGTGCTGTCGTCGGGCGTGGTGCTCACGGGCGGCAGCGCGGTGATGCCCGGCATGGTCGAGCTCGGCGAAGACATCTTCCTGAAGCCCGTGCGCCGCGGCATCCCGAAGTATTCGAGCGCGCTGTCAGACATGGTCGCGCAGCCTCGCGCAGCGACGGTGATGGGCCTGCTCGAAGAAGCACGGTTCGCGCGCATGCGTGGCTTCAAGGTCGCACAGAAGAATGGGTCGGTAAAGACTGCATTCGGACGTTTCAAAGACTTCATCGTGGGGAATTTCTAGCCATGATCAAGTCTCCACTCTGGCTCGCGCGTGGCAGCCCCCCATTGCATTTCAACGAACGATGGCGACGAACAGGTCCACCATCGTGACGGACGCATCGTTGATCTCGTCACGGCACAAGAATTATTCATAGACACACAACGGCAACTGCAAGATTCAAGGAGTTAAAAATGACCATCGAAATGATCGAAGTCGAAGAGTTCAATCAGGGCACGCAGATCAAGGTGATCGGTGTTGGCGGTGGCGGCGGCAATGCGGTCGCCCACATGATGGAGCGCGGTGTGCAGGGCGTTCAGTTCGTCTGCGCGAACACCGACGCACAGGCACTGCAGCGCAGCAGCGCGCACAAGATCATCCAGCTCGGCACCAGCGGCCTGGGTGCGGGCAGCAAGCCCGACAAGGGCCGTGAAGCGGCCGAGCTCGCGGTGGACGACATCCGCGCGGCCATCGACGGCGCGCACATGCTGTTCATCACGGCCGGCATGGGCGGCGGCACTGGCACCGGCGCTGCTCCGGTCATCGCGCGCGTCGCGAAGGAAATGGGCATCCTCACCGTGGGCGTGGTGACCAAGCCCTTCGACTGGGAAGGCGGTCGCCGCATGACCAACGCCGACGCCGGCCTGGCCGAGCTCGAAGCGAACGTCGACTCGCTGATCGTGGTGCTCAACGAGAAGCTGCTCGACGTGCTGGGCGAAGACGTCACGCAGGACGAAGCCTTTGCGCAAGCCAACGACGTGCTGAAGAACGCCGTGGGCGGCATCTCGGAAATCATCAACGAGTACGGCGGCGTGAACGTCGACTTCGAAGACGTGCGCACCGTGATGGGCGAACCCGGCAAGGCCATGATGGGCACCGCTGCCGCAGCTGGCCCGGACCGCGCGCGCATCGCAGCCGAGCAGGCCGTGGCCTGCCCGCTGCTCGAAGGCATCGACCTCTCGGGCGCCAAGGGCGTGCTGGTGCTGGTGACGGCGTCGAAGGGCTCGCTGAAGCTGAACGAATCGAAGCTCGCGATGAACACCATCCGCGCCTACGCTTCGCCGGACGCGCACGTGATCTACGGCGCTGCCTACGACGACAGCCTCGGCGACGAGATGCGCGTGACCGTGGTGGCCACCGGCCTGTCGCGTGCCGATGCCCGCCGCCAGGCACCTACGCTGGAAGTGATCCGCACCGGCACCGACAACATCCCGTTCAATGTGCCGACGCTCGGTGGTACGGGGCACGCCAGTGGTGGCGGCCACAGCCAGCCCAACTACGACGGCATGGCCGTTCCCAGCGTGTGGCGCACCAACCGCACGATGGCTGCAGCGAAGGTGGACGCGCTGTCTTCGGGCGGCATGGACGACTTCGAGATCCCGGCCTTCCTGCGCCGCCAGGCTGATTAAGAGGACACCGCGTTCGATGGTCTCGCTGGAGGCCATCGCGGGGTGAACTCGACCAGACGCAGAGGGCACGAGGGTTCGCAAGGGGCACAGGGACGACCTGAAAGGGACGTCTGCTGGCTCTAGGCGCTGCGCTCACCTCGTGCCCTTTGCGTCCATTTCGCGCCAATTCGGCGGGATTGCATAGAACCCATGTCTATCGGTGCCATAGCGAGGGGCATAGGGCGCCATGCCCGTCGCGCGCCTAAAATCCCGGCCGTGCTGCAACAACGAACCCTCAAGTCGATCAGCCGCGCCGTGGGCGTGGGGCTCCATAGCGGCCAACGCGTGGAGCTGACCCTGCGACCGGCTCCCGCCGACACGGGCATCGTGTTCCGCCGCGTCGACCTGCCCGAGCCGGCCGAGATCCGCATGACCGCCGAGGCGGTCACCGACACGCGCCTTGCATCCACCGTTTCCACCGGCGGTGCCAAGGTGCAGACCGTCGAACACCTGATGTCGGCCTGCGCCGGGCTGGGCATCGACAACCTCTACATCGACATCACGGCCGACGAAGTGCCGATCCTCGACGGATCGGCTTCGTCCTTCGTGTTCCTGCTGCAAAGCGCGGGCATCGCGCTGCAGAAGGCGCCGCGCCGCTTCATCCGCGTGACCCGCAAGGTCGAGGTGCGCGAAGGCGAGGGCGCCAACGAGAAGTGGGCGAGCCTGGAGCCGTACCACGGCTACAAGCTGAGCTTCGAGATCGACTTCGACCACCGCGTGGTCAATTCCACCGGCCAGCGCGTGGAGTTCGACCTGGGCACCGACTCGTACAGCCGCGACATCGCACGCGCGCGCACCTTCGGCTTCACCAAGGAAGTCGAGTACATGCGCAGCAAGGGCCTCGCGCTTGGTGGCGGTCTCGACAACGCCATCGTGATGGACGACACCAAGGTGCTCAATGCGGGCGGCCTGCGCTACGACGACGAGTTCGTGAAGCACAAGATCCTCGACGCCATGGGCGACCTGTACATCATCGGCAAGCCGCTGCTGGCGGCCTACACCGCGTTCCGCTCGGGTCATGCGCTCAACAACAAGCTGCTGCGCGAACTGCTTTCGCACAGCGATGCCTACGAAGTCGTGACCTTCGAGGACGAGAAGCGTGCACCGCGCGGTTTCGGCGAAGTCGCCCGGGCCTGGTAGGCCACGTCCGCTTTTAGTCCCACATGCTTCTTTTCCGCTGGGCCATCCTGCTGCTTCTTTTGGTGGCGGGCGTGTGCTTTGCGTTCTATGCGGGCACGGGGCAGGCCAAGTACCGGCGCATCGGATGGATCGTGTTGAAGTGGACGCTGCTGGCGGCGTTCGGCTTCTTCGCAGTGCTGATCGCCGAGCGGGTGGCGTAGCCTTCGCGTCCTCGTTCGCGTGTCCGGAAACGGCATGCGTGGCAGCACACTCCGGCGCACGATGGCGCCATGAACACCAACACATCCCCCAGCCGGAATCCATTCGGCGTTGAAGATGCGCCCGACCCGGAGGGCGCAGATATCGAAGCGTTTGCCGAGAACATCGAACTGCACGGCGGGCCCGATGACCCGAACGCGCCTGCGTGGGGCACATCGGTGAACGATGCGCCGTCCTCAATCGTCGGCGCATGGTCCAGCCGCTGGAATGGCGGCGCCGATCCGACGATCCCCGGTGATTCCGAAGCTGCGTGGAAGCAGGGCAAGGCCACCGTGCGGGTGGCCGGCAGCCGGTTCTACCTGCTGTTCGATTGGGATGGCGGCGCGCGGCAGGCCCTGCTCGATGTCCGCTATGCCGATCCCGACATGCTTGTGGGCCGCTACATCAACCTGAGCAATCCGGCCATCACGCAGCCCTGGGTGGGCCTGATCGTCGACAACCGCCGGATCGACGGCCGCTGGCCCAACGGGCGATTGGATTTCCGGCGATAGGGCTGCTCAGGCTGCGGCGAGTGCCTGCAGGGCCTGCACTTGCTGTGCGAGCAGCGGCCCCTTGCGGTGCGCAGGCACCAGCAGCATGACCGTGTCTCCCACCGCCTTCGGCCGTCCCCAAGGCGCATGCAGCTTGCCTTGCGCAAGCAATGGCGCAACGAGCCGCTCACGGCCCATCAACACTCCTTCGCCATCGAGCGCGGCCTGCAGCGCGAGGCTGTAGAGCGAGAAGTCCGGCCCGGCAGCCATCGCTTCGGCTTCGACTGCCGTGAAGCCGGGGCGAACAGCCTGCAGCCAACGCGGCCAATCGTCGCGCCACACGGTGTCGTGCAAACCGCCGCAGCGCGCGAGCAGATCCGCCAGGTCATCGAGCGAGCGAGGACGCCCGCTGGGCAACGGCTGCTGCAGGCGCGGGCTGCACACCGGCAGCAGCCGGTCGCGCACGAGCGGAATCGCCTGCGCGCCGACAGCAGCCTCGATGTGCTCACCGGCCCGCGCATAGAACAAGCCGAGATCGAAAGGCTCGCGGCGGAAGTTCGGCGGCTGCTCCAACGCGGTGACGGACACCTGCACGCCGGGCAGCGCGGCCTTCAGCTTCGAGAGCCGAGGCGACAGCCACAGCTGCGCCACGGCCGGCAGGGCGGCCACCTGCAGCGTGCTGCGGCGCGCTGCGGTCTGCGTCTCGTGGCGCAGCGCCTGCACTGCCAGGCCGAGCTGGTCGACGGCAGCACTGAGCGCCGGCAGCGCGCGCCGCCCGTGCGCGCTGAGGCGAATACCCTGGCTGTGCCGCTCGAACAGCGCGCCGCCGGCCCATGTCTCCAGCGTCTTGATCTGCTGTGCGACGGCGGCCGGCGTGACGAAGAGTTCTTCGGCTGCGCGCGCGAAGCTGCCGTGGCGCGCAGCGGCCTCGAAGGCGCGCACGGCCGTGTGCGGCGGCAGGCGGGGGCGGGGCGGTGCGAGCGGCATCGGAGCAATCCTTCAGGCCAAGTTTTTCTAGGGCCCAGGCCCAGATTATCCGGTTTGCCCGACCGGCGGCGGCAGGCGACGATGCGGCCATTCACCACTTCCAGCGAGATCCACCGCATGCCAGCCGCCCTGCAACGCCGCCCCTGGGTTCCCGCCGCCAGCGAAGACCACGTGCTCTCCATTGCCGCCGATGCCGCTGCGCGCGATGCGGCGGGCGTCGCCGCCGAGATCGAACGGCTGGCGGCCGACAACCACCGCATCCACGATGTCGAGGGCCTGAACCTCAACCCCGCCACCAACGTGATGAACCCGGCCGCCGAAGCGCTGCTGTCGCGCGGGCTCGGCTCGCGCCCGTCGCTCGGCTACCCGGGCGACAAGTACGAGATGGGGCTGGAAGCCATCGAGCGCATCGAGGTCGTCGCGGCCGAGCTCGCAGCCGAGGTGTTCGGCACGAAGTTCGCCGAAGTGCGCGTGAGCTCCGGCGCACTGTCGAATCTCTACGTGTTCATGGCGACCTGCCAGCCCGGCGACACGATCATCGTGCCGCCGCCCAGCATCGGCGGCCACGTCACGCACCATGCGGCGGGCGCGGCCGGGCTCTATGGCCTGAAGCCTGTCTCCGCGCCGGTGGATGCCGACGGCTACACGGTCGATGTGGTCGCGCTGGCGAAGCTGGCGCGCGAGGTGAAGCCGAAGCTCATCACCATTGGCGGCAGCCTGAACCTGTTCCCGCACCCGGTGCCTGCGATCCGCGAGATCGCCGACAGCGTGGGCGCAAAGCTGCTGTTCGATGCCGCGCACCTCTCGGGCATGGTGGCCGGCAAGGCGTGGCCGCAGCCGCTCGAGCAGGGGGCGCATGCGATCACCATGAGCACCTACAAGAGCCTGGGCGGCCCGGCGGGCGGGCTGATTGTGTCGAACGACGCGGCGCTGATGGAGCGCATCGATGCCATCGCCTACCCCGGCCTCACGGCCAACTCGGATGCAGGCCGCACCGCCGCGCTGGCTCGCGGGCTGCTCGACTGGAAGGTGCATGGCGTTGCCTATGCGGCCGCGATGCGCGAGACCGCGCAGGCCCTGGCGCGTGCGCTCGATGCGCAAGGCCTGCCCGTGTTCGCGAAGGCGCGCGGCTTCACGCAGTCGCATCAGCTTGCGGTCGAAGCGGCGCGTTGGGGTGGCGGGCAGCATGCGGCGAAGAAGCTCGCGCAGGGCGGCCTGCTGGCCTGCGGCATCGGCCTGCCGATCGCACCCGTGGATGGCGACATCAACGGCCTGCGGCTTGGCGTACCGGAGATCGTGCGACTGGGCTTCACGCCCGACGATATGCCGCAGCTGGCCGATTGGATCGTGCGGGCTTTGGCAGGCGATGTGGCCGCCGTGGCCGCTGAAGTGCGAGAGCGCCGCAAGCGCCTCGGCGAACTGCGCTACATCGTGCGCTGAGTCAGCGCGAGCGCCCTTGCCGGTAGGTGCCGGCATGCGTCTTCGACAGCTCGGCCGCTTCCGCGAGCCGCGCCATCGACCGTCCCACCTGCGCATGCGTGATGGCAATGCCCAGCGCGTCCGCCGCGTCGGCGCCCGGCAAGCCAGGCAACTCGAGCAGCCGCCGCACCATCTCCTGCACCTGCGCCTTGGCGGCCTGGCCGTGGCCGGCCACCGCCTTCTTCATCTGCAGCGCGGTGTACTCGGCCACCGAGAGGTTGTTGCTCACCAGCGCGGTCACGCAGGCGCCGCGCGCCTGTCCCAGCAGCAGCGTCGACTGCGGGTTGACGTTGACGAAGATGATTTCGACCGCCGACGCATCGGGCTGGTAGCGCGCGGTGATCTCCGCGATGCCGTCGAACAGCACCTTCAGGCGCGCCGGCAGGTTGCCGGTGCCCAGGTGCCGGGTACTGATGGTGCCGCTGGCCACGTAGCGCAGCGCATGGCCGTCCGCGTCGACCACGCCGAAGCCGGTGGTCTGCAAGCCGGGGTCGATGCCAAGAATGCGCATGAAAGGAAGCGAAAAGGCTTACGCCAGTGCAAAGAGGAGAGAGAAGGGACCGAACTATCGCTCGAAAGCAGCGCTATCGCGGGCAGAATCCGTGCCGATTCGTACAGTCTGCCCCGCTTTCCGCAGGGCGCGCCACACAAGGAAGCGAATGTGAATGTAGTCGAGTCCTCCGCGCAGCGGCAACTGGACGAGGCGCAAGCCTTGATCGAACGCCTGCAGCAGCACCCCGCCGAACGCGCGGCCGCGAGCTTCCGTCGCATCGAACTGCTCAACGACCTGGGCCGCCGCAACGAGGCACTGGCCGCCTGCACCCGTCTGCTCGACGAGTACGCAGCCAGGCCCGACGTCGGCGTGGTCGTGCCCTGCTGCCAGGCGCTGCGCCTGCTGGCGCACATGCTGCGCCAGATGCATCGCCCCGCCGACGCGCTCGCCACCCTCGACCGCCTGATCGCCGCGCACGGCCAGCGCAGCGAGCCCGCGATCCGCGAGCACATCGCCCATGCGCTGTATCAGCGCACCTGGTGGATCGACGAGCCCGAGGCGCGCTGCGAAGCCTGCGATGCCATGAGCGATCTGCTCGACAGCCAGCCCGATGCCGCGCTCGACGCGTGGCGTGTGGAGGCCCGGCTGCTCAAGGCCGAGATCGAACACCATCGCGGCCTGCCGCAGGATGCGCTGGCCACGCTGGAAGCGGTGATCGAGCGCTTCGACGGCAGCACCGACCCCGGCGTGGTGCTGCGCGTGGCGCGTGCGCGCCTGGCCTCGGTGCTGAACCTGCGCGAACTGGCGCAGCACGCGCAGGCCCAGGTGATGTGCCTGGCAGTGGCCGACCAGATCGAGGCCGGCCTCGCCGACGCGGCGCCCGAGCTGCGCATCGAAGGCGTGCGGGCGCTGACACTGTTCTTCGACGGCTTCGGCATCGACGAGCACGCGAACCGCGCCGAGCTGGTCGGCTGGCTGCTCGACCGCTACGGCCGTGACGAGTCGTCGCAGGTGCGCCGCATGGCCGTGCGCCGTGCCTACGACTGGTCGGTGGGGTTGCGCGAGCAGGACGACGGAGAGGTCGCGCTGGCCGCCTGCGAGCGGCTGCTCGCCACCTTCGGCGCCGACAACGACGCCGCAGTGCAGCGCACCGTGGCGAGCGCACTGCTCAACAAGGGCTTCGTGCTGCTCGAACGGCTCAACCGGCCCGAGGATGCGCTCGCGGTGTACGAGCAACTCGCGAAGCAGCTGAAGGACACGCCCACGCCCGAGTTGCAGGACACCCTGTCCAAGGCCAACGCTGGCCGCCAGGCCTGCCTGAAGCGACTGCGCAAGGCCGATACGGAGCTGCCGCCCGAGCTGCGCGACGAGGTGCGCGACAAGGTCAAACAGGGCCGCAAGCACGGCGATGCGGGCGAGTCGCGCGAGGCCATCGCACTGTTCGACGAAGTGCTGGCCGCGTATTCCGCATCGCCCCATCCCGAGCTGCGCCGCCAGTGCGCGCGGGCGCTCGTCCACAAGGCCTTCTGCCTGGTCGCGCTGGATCGCTTTGCCGAAGTGATAGCCGCAGCCGACGCGATGGACGCGCGCTACGGCGCCGACCCGTCGACGGAGATGCAGGAGACGGTCGCGCTGTGCCTGCAGTACAAGAGCACCGCGCTCGACCGCCTCGGCCTGCACGACGACGAGATGCGGGTGCACGACGAGATCGTCGCGCGCTGGGGCAACTCCGAGCTGCCGGACCTGCGCGGGCGCGTGGTCGGCGCGCTGTTTCGCAAGGGCGCCACGCTGCGCCAGACCGGCCAGCTCAAGGCGGCCGTGGCCTGCTACGACGAAGCCATCGCGCGCACCACCGGCGCGAGGGAAGGCACGCTGCAGCTGTGGGCCGCCAAGTCGATGATCAACAAGGCCAAGGCGCTCGACAAGCTCGGCGATCCCGTGGGGCAGGCCAAGGCGTATCGCGCGCTCATTGCGCGCTTCGGCGATACAGGCGATGCCGCGCTGCGCGAACGCGTCGCCAATGCCTGCGAATGGCTGGCCGAGGCCGAGGGCCGGCAAGGTCGTGTGGAGGCGCAGCGCGCGGCGCTCGAAGCCGCGCTGGGCCGTTTCGGCACGGCGTTGTCGGCCGAGCAGCGCACGCGGCTGACGCGCGAATTGCAGGCGCTGAAGGCCAAGGCCTTCGGGCGCGCGGCGAAGCAGGCCTTCGACCGCGTGGTGCGCCGCAAGGCCTGATGAGGCTCAGGCGTTGAAGTACCAGCGGATGGAGTGAAAGAAGATGGGGGCGGCGAAGCACAGGGCATCGACGCGGTCCAGCAGGCCGTTGGCCCCCGTCACGCCGACGCCCTTCTGGCCCCAGTTCGGAATGCCCCGGTCGCGCTTGAGCGCCTTCATTACCAGGTGCCCCATCGACCCTGCGATGCACGCAATGACCGACACCGCGAGCGCCTGCCCGAACTTGAACGGCGTGATGAACGAGAACAGCGCGCCCACCAGGCTCGCCACCACGATGCCGATGCCCCAGCTGGTCCAGTTGAAGCTGCGGCTCACGTTGGGCGCGAAGGGCGCGCGCTGTGTGCGGCGCGATATCAGGTGCTGCACCAGCACCGAGGTCTGCACCACGAACACCAGGAAGAACACGAGGAACGCGCTCTTGCCCTCGTAGCCCGGAAAGCTCAGCAGCAGCAGCGCCGGCACGTGGCTCATGCCGTAGACGCAGACCATGATGCCCCACTGCAGCTTGGCGTTGCGCTCCAGGAAGTGGCTCGGGTCGTTGGCCAGCGCACTCGCCACCGGTATCGCGAGGAACACGTACACCGGGATGAACACGGTGAACAGGTCGAAGCGCGCCGTGGCCACCAGCCAGAACTGGATCGGCAGCACCACGAAGAAGGCGAGGATCAGGCTGCGGTGGTCGCCGCGCCGCGTGGGCGAGAGCGTGATGAACTCGCGCAGCGCGAAGAAGGAGATCAGCGCGAACAGCACGGTGGCCACGGTTTCGCCCAGTGCCCAGCCGATCCAGAAAATGATGACCATGAACCAGGTGGTGCCCAGCAGCGCGCGAAAGTGCGCGAGCTCGGCCTGCCAGGTGGCGTCGTGCACGGGGTTGCGCTTTTCCCTGAAGCTCAGGAAGAAGGCGGTGGTGCTCACGATCACGAGCACGCCGAAGATGATGAGGAAGAGCGCCGCGACCTGGTGGGTCGGGGTGAGGTTGCGCAGGAACTGGTTCATGTCGTCAGACGTCGCGCAAGGCGATCACCGCGGCGCGCGCCCGGTCGAGGAAGGGCCGGCGTTCTTCGTCTTCTTCGACGCGGATCGGCGCGCCGAAGGTGACGGAGCAGAGGATGGGCACCGGCACGATCTCGCCCTTGGGCATCACACGCTGCACGTTGTCGATCCATGCAGGCACCAGCACCACCTCGGGGAACATGGTGGCGAGCGTGTAGAGGCCCGATTTGAACTTCTGCGGCTCGCCCGTGTGGCCGCGCGTGCCTTCGGGGAAGATGATGATGGAGTCGCCGCTGCGCAGCGCTTCGACGAGGGGGGCGAGTGGATCGACGGCTGGGGCCGGTGCCGCGACCGGGATTTCTTCGGGCGCCGCGGGCGGTGGCGGCTCTGGAGGAGGCGGCGGAGCGGGCGGCTCGGGAAGGTCGAGCCGGCCCTGTGCTTCGGGCGCGGTCTCTGCGGGCGGTGCCGGCGGCGTCAAGGGCAGCAGAGGTTCCATCGAGGGCTCGATGCGCTCGGCAGGCATCGGCGGGCGTTGCGGTGGCGGGGCTTCGGCCACCACCGGTTCGGGTACAGGAGGTGCCGCCGCTGCGGCAGGGGGCGTCGCCTGCCGCTCCACATACACCGCGTTGAACACCTCCGTCGTGATCCAGCGCTTGACCGGCGTGTTGGCCCAGTAGTCACGCGCCGCGATGGGCCGAGTGATGCTGCGCAACTCTTCAGGCAGCGCCGCCCAGATCATCACGAGGTCTGCGTGGCTCTGGTGATTGGCGAAATAGATGCGCTGCTCGGCTTTCGGCGGACAGCCATACCAGCGCGCCTGCGCGCCAGTGAGCAACCGGACGATTCCCAACAACAACCAACCCGTGAGCTTTGCCAGCATATGGGCGCGATGATACGGGCCATGCGATGGCGTTTCGATCCTCTTTCACTCGTGTGGGCGGTGGCCCTGTTTCTCGTTCTCGTGCTGCTGGCCACCGTCGGCGCGCGCTGGGGCTGGCTGCGCAGCTTCTTCGGCGACGTGCTGGCCGTGGTGTGGGTCTACTTCGTCTTCAGGACGGTGATTGGCGCGCGCGTGCTGCCGTTGGCGTTGGCTGCGCTGGGCGTGGGCCTCGCGGTCGAGCTCGGGCAGTACCTTGCGGCGGCGTGGCACTTGCACATTCCGAACCGCGCCTTGCGCATCGTGCTCGGCAGCACGGCTGACTGGTGGGACGTGCTGGCCTACGTGATCGGCTTTGCTGCCGTGCTGGCCATCGAGGGCCTGCGCGATGCGGTCGTCAGGGCAGCTCGGCCGCAGGCATCCGCGCCATGACCGTCGACGCACGTCCGCTCAGGTAGGGCGAGCCGATCCGGCGCTCGAAGAACTTGGGGCTCGGCAGCATCACTGCCAGGCGCGCGGCCTCGTTGGTGCTCAGGCGCGAGGCCGGCTTGCGGAAGTAGTACTGCGAGGCCGCCTCGGCACCGAACACGCCTTCGCCCCACTCGACGTTGTTGAGATAGATCTCTAGGATGCGCCGCTTGTCGAGCAGCACTTCGAGCAGCGTGGCAAGCACCAGCTCCTGGCCCTTGCGCAGCAAGGTGCGCTCGCCGGACAGCAGCAGGTTCTTCGCAAGCTGCTGCGTGATGGTCGAGCCGCCGCGCAGGCGCACCGGCTGTACCGGCTTGCCGCGCGCCACCGCGCGCGCTGCGCGCTTGGCGGCGAGTTCTTCGGCCCTGGCGTTGCGCTGGCGGGCGCGCTCGATGGCTTCCCACTCCACGCCGTTGTGATCGACGAAGCCGGCGTCTTCGCTCGCGATGACGGCGCGCTTGAGCGTGTCGTTGATCTGCGCGTAGGGCACCCACTCCTGCCGCCAGCCGCCGCTGCTGCCCTGATGAATGGCGATCTGAAAAGCCTCGGAGCGCTGGAACGCGGTGCTCTGGGGATCGAGCACGGTCATCGCCGCGATGCGCACCACGAAGAACAACTCGAGTGCCACGCCCGCCACCACGAGGCAGGCGATCAGGCGCAGCACTGCCTTCATTTCAGCTCGGCTCGAACTTCAGCCAGCACTTGCGCGGAAGGAGGCCGCACGCCGCGCCAGATCTCGAAGGACTCGGCAGCCTGCTCGACCAGCATGCCGAGCCCGTCGCGCGCGACCGCGCCATGCGCCTCGGCCCAGGCCATGAAGCCCGCCGCCGCAGGGCCGTACATCATGTCGACGGCGAGTCCGCCGGCGCGCAGCACGCTGGCCTTAACGGGCACTGCATCGCCCGCGAGACTGGAGGCGGTGGCGTTGACCACCACGTCGAAGGCGCCCGGCACTTCGTCGAGCGCCCAGGCTTCGAGCGATGCGCCGTGGCGCAGCGCAATGGCCGCATGGCGGCGAACCAGCTCGACGGCCTTGCCCACGGTGCGATTGGCCACCACGACGCGCGAAGCGCCCGCGTCGAGCAGCGGGCCGAGCACGCCGGCCGCCGCACCGCCCGCGCCGATCAGCAGCAGCGCCTTGCCTTGTAGCGGCACGGCCGCGTTGCGAACGATGTCGTTGACCAGGCCGATGCCGTCGGTGTTGTCCGCATGAATGCTGCCGTCGGCGTCGAAGCGCAGCGTGTTGACCGCCTGCGCGAGCAGGGCGCGTTCGCTGGTGTGCTGCGCGAGCGCAGCGGCCTCGAACTTGAAGGGCACGGTGATGTTGCAGCCGCGCGCGGTGTCGCCGCGTTCGGCGGCTTCGCCGCGAAAGGCCGCGATGCCTTCGGCAAACGCGCCGAGCGGAATCAGCCGCCGGCCGTAGTCCATCTGCTGGCCGCAGAGCTCGGCAAAACGTGCGTGGATGCGCGGCGAGCGGCTGTGCTCGACGGGGTTGCCCATGACGCAGTACAGGTCCATGGCGTCTGCCTTCTTTTGTTGCGTCTGCTTCTACTGCGAGGAGAGTTCGACCGACCCGTCGTGCGCGAACCGGAAGTGCGGCCGGATCACGATCTGGTCGGCGTGCTCCTTGCGCATCGCGTCGGTGAAGGTGCCGAAGTTGCCGACGCTGGCAACGATGGCCTGGGCGCGCTTGTCCAGCAACGCAATGCCCGAGCTTTCATCGACCACCGTCGAGAGCAGGCGACCGTCGAAGTTGACCGTGATGGTCATCGTCAGCTCGCCGTAGAGCTTCTTGCCGGCGAGCGTCGGAAAGTTGGCGGTCCCCTGCGCTTCCACCCGGCGGCGCAGCGAATCGACGTAGGTGGCGAAGGCCGCTTCTCGCGTGAAGGGGCTCAGGAAGCGCTTCTTCGGGCGTGCGTTTTCTTCGTTCACGCGCCGCTCGATTTCGGCCAGCAGATTGATCATCTGGCGGCGCTTTTCTTCCTGCGCCGTGGCCTCGGTCGGGTCCCCGGGGTTGCGCGGGTCGGGCGCGGGCATTGCGGCGAGGTCGCGCTTGAGCTGGGTGAGCATCTGCATCTGCTCGGTCTGCATCGCGTCGACCTTGCGCTGCGCATCTTCGAACGAATCGCCGACGGTGGTGAAGCTCGACGGCGGCAGCGGGCTGGTTGCGCGGCCCTTGTCGAGGTCGCCGCCGCCTGCAAGCGAGGTCTGGGCCCGCAGCCGGGCGCTGGGGTCGGGCTTGTCGTTGGTCTTGCTGTTGACCAGGATCACTTCGAGCGGTGTGTCGCTGAAGACCTTGTTGAACGATTCGGGATCGACGAAGCGCACCGCGAGCAGTGCGGCATGCGCAATGACCGACACGCCCAGTGCAATCTGCAGCGTGCTGAGGTCCTTGAAGTTCATTCTCGAAACTCCTCCAGGGGCCGCATTTCTTCGGACGATCCGCCGAAATTCATGCGGGTGTGTTTTCGGGCGCAGCAGCCTCGCTGTCGCTCAGGTCGACGGCAATGGCGATCGGGCCTGCGACCACTTCTTCTTCGTCGCCCTCATCGCTTTCGTCTGCGAGGGCCGCATCGGCCTTCGGCGTGTCGAGGCGTTCGAGCACCGTGCCGCTCACGTCGAGGGCGATCTCATCGATCTCGCCGAGCTTCACGCGCAGGCGGGCGCCGCGTTCCTGCTGGCCGGCCACGGGGAATACCAGCGGCAGCGTTTCGGCCCGCACCAGCGCGCCGTTCGGCAGGTCTTTGATGACGGTGGCTTCGAGCTCGGTGATGCCCTGCTGCTGCAGGTACTTCAGCGTCCAGAAGCGTTCCATGCCGCCCTGGTAGGCGTTGTACGTGGCATAGGCCGCGTCGAAGCCAGAGAGGATCGAGAACAGGTCGGCGTCCTTCGGCTTGAAGGGCGCGGCCAGTGCCGCGGTCTTGCCGTGGCGCGCGGCCGCGATGATCTGCCACTGGTTCACGAGGTCGGTGTAGCGGCGCAGCGGAGAGGTGCTCCAGGCGTAGCTCTTCACGCCAAGGCCCGCGTGCGGCAGTGCGCGCGTGCCCATGCGCACCTTGATGCCGGGCGCGAGGCTGGCCTGGCTGCGGTAGAGCCCGGGCACGCCCAGCTCGCCGAGCCAGCCGCCCCAGCTGCTGTTGGCCAGGATCATCGCTTCGGACACGATCAGGTCGAGCGGCGCGCCGCGCTGGCGCGTGCTGATCTGCACCTGCTCGCTGCCGGTGGGCTCGCCCTCGTTGCCGACGAGGCGGAAGTTGTAGTCGGGCCGGTTGAAGTTCTCGGGCTTGCCGCGCACCACTTCGCGCTGCGCCTTCAGCTGCTTGGCAAGGCGGAACAGGAACGAGAGCGGGGCGCGCAGTTTGGCGGCGGCTTCGGGCGTGTTGTCGCTCTGGAAGGACGCGTCTTCGAGCCAGGGCTGCGTGACGACGGTGTCGAGCTGGTCGTGGCGCAGGTTGGCCACGATGGGCACGCGCTCCAGCTTCGTTTCGGTGCCTTGCAGCTCCAGCGTGGCTTCGTCGAAGCGCGCGTACAGCGACACGGCCGGGCGGTCGCCGCCTTCGAGCAGCGTGTAGGTGTTGACCACCTCGTCGGGCAGCATCGTGATCTTGTAGCCCGGCATGTAGACCGTCGACATGCGCGCACGCGCCACGTTGTCGATGGCGCTGCCGGGCGCGAGCGCCAGGGCCGGCGCGGCGATGTGGATGCCGACGGTGACGGTGCCGGTGCCGAGGCCCTGCACGGAGAGGGCGTCGTCGATCTCGGTGGTCTGCGAATCGTCGATCGAGAAGGCCTGCACCTCGGCGGCCACGGGCAGGTCGTCCACGATGGCGGGCGCCGCGAGCGCGGGGAAGCCCGTGCCCTTGGGGAAGTTCTCGAACAGGAAGCGCCGCCAGTGGAACTGGTACGGCGAATCGATGGCGCCGGCGCGCTCCAGCAGGTCGAGAGGCGGACGCTGCGTGGCGCGCGCGGCGTCGACCACGGCCTTGTATTCGGGGGCGTTCTTGTCGGGGCGGAACAGGATCTTGTAGAGCTGCTCGCGCACGGGCGCGGGGCAAATGCCCTCGGCCAGCTGCGCGGCCCACTCGGCGATCTGCGCCTGGATGACCTTCTTCTTCTCGATGGCGGCCAGCGCCTGCTGCACGATCTCGGCCGGCGCCTTCTTGAAGCGCCCCTTGCCCGCGCGGCGGAAGTAGTGCGGCGCCTCGAACAGCGCGAACAGGGCGGCCGCCTGCTGGGCGAGCGAGGGCTTTTCGCTGAAATATTCGGCGGCCAGCTCGGCAAAGGCGAATTCGCCCTCGGGCGCGAATTCCCAGGCGAGGTCGAGATCGAGGGCGGCGGCGAGCGAGCGCGCCTCGGCGATCAGATCGGCGGGCGACGGCTTCTCGAAACGCAGCACGATGTTGGCGCCCTTGACCTTGACGCGCTTGCCGGTTTCGAGCTCGACTTGTGCCGATGCTTCGGCCTCCGACAGCACGCGGCCGCCGAGGTACTTGCCGGCTTCTTCAAACAATACAAACATGGCGCGGATTGTCCCATGCAGGATGGGCCCGCTCGGCCCGGCTGTGCTCAGACCGGGTTGATGAAGGCCATCACGTCGTCCAGGTGGGCCTTTTCGAAATCCGACAGGGCATGGTCGCTGCCCTCGAGCAGCTTGATGTTGCTGTCGGGGTAGCGCGCGGACATTTCGTGCCAGTCGAGCGCCTCGTCACCCTTGGCGATGATCGCGAACACGCGTTCGGGCCGCGTGAGCGGGCCGACTTCCATCGCACGAAGCTCGTGGATGTATTCGGGACGGAAGTAGAAATGCTCGGCGGGGTCGTGCCAGACGGTCTGGTCGCCGATGTAGCGGGTGAGGTCGCGCGCGGGATGCACGGCCGGGTTGAGCAGCACCGCGCGGCAACGCGTCATGCCGGCCACGTAGGTGGCGTAGTAGCCGCCGAGCGACGAGCCCACCACCGCCATCGACTTGCGCGGCCAGTGCGCGATGCCCTTCATCACCATGTCGATGGCATCGTGCGGCGACGGCGGCAATTGCGGGCACCACCACTGCAGATTCGGATGCTGCCGCGCCACGCGCTCCGCGACGATCCGGGCCTTGGTCGAACGAGGCGAAGAACGGAAACCGTGCAGGTAAAGCAGGTGTGTGGTTTGCGGATCCATGCGAGGAAAAGACGGGAGGTGCGGGCGTCGCACCTCGCTTGCCGGGAACGGGTAATTCTGCATGAGGTCTGTTCTCGCGAGGCCGCTTCCAACATACAAAAAACCCGCCGGACGAGGTTCTTCGGTAAGGCCATAGCTTACTGAGAGCCCGAGGCGCGCCGGCATTTCGCGTGCCCCGGTTCGGGGTGTGCCGTGCGTCGGGAATTCAAAAGTACTAAGGCCCTGACCACTGCGGCATGAATGGCCTACGTTCGGGTTACTTCATTTGCATGGGAAGGGGGATATGCCCTGCAAAAAAGCGGCGAAAGTTTCGCGGCGATGCTTCATCGTGGGCATCCCATGAACGGGGGAGGCGTGTATGGATTCCCGGTGCGCGCCGGGGCTTATGCTCATGCCCATGAACACTGAGGCTCAGGACGACGCGACGCTACGCCGCTGGGGTGTGCTGGTCGTCGAAGACGATAGCCGCGCGCGTGCCTTTTTTGAGGCCAGCGTGCAGCGCAGCCCGCGCCTTTTCTGGCTCGGCAGTGCGGGGACGGTGCAGGAAGCGCTGGGTTGGCTGTCCCGCACCACCACCATTCCCGACGTGCTTCTGGTCGATCTCGGCATGCCCGACGGCACCGGGCTCGACGTGATCCGCGACGCCGTGGCGCGCTTTCCAGGCTGCGAGCCGCTGGTAGTGTCTGTTTTCGGCGACGAAGAGAACGTGCTCGCCAGCATCGAGGCGGGTGCCGTGGGCTACATCCACAAGGACGCCGCGCCGGAGGACATCGCGCAGACCATCGTGGAGATGAAGGCAGGTGCCTCGCCGATCTCGCCCATGATCGCGCGGCGCGTGCTCGCGAAGTACCGCAGCCTGCAATCGGCGGCCGTTCCCGGCGCGCCGCCGGGTGCGGCGCCCGAAGCAGCCGCGGACGAATCCGACCGCGGCCTGCTGTCGGCTCGCGAACACGAGGTGCTGACGCTGATCGCGCGTGGCTTCTCGTACGCGGAGATCGCGCGGCTCAAGGGCCTGAGCGTGCACACCGTGCAGACCCACATCAAGAATCTCTACGGAAAGCTCGCCGTGCATTCCAAGAGCGAGGCCGTTTTCGAAGCGACGCGGCTCGGCCTGTTGTCTCATCCGGGCTGAGCACAGATGCGACCAAAATGGGCGTCGCTGCTGATGCTATGGCTGGCGATGCTCCTCGCGGGTATTGCCGGAGTCTCCAGCGCGGCCACGGCCGCGTCCGAGGCGCCGATCGAACTGCGCCAGGGCACCGTGACGACCACGGTCGGCGGCGTCACGCGCACCGAGCCGGTCGAGCTGTCCTACCACTGGGACCGCCAGCACAACGGCCGCCCTGGCATGGCGAGCTTCGACCTGCCGTTCACGCTCGAGACCGAGCCCGAGACGCCGTGGGGCATCTTCATTCCGCGCGTCGGCAACGTCTTCGAGGTGCAGTTGAACGACGCGCTGCTGCAGGTCTACGGCGACCTGGACCGCAGCAACGACGCCGACTACGCCAAGGCGCCCATCTACGTGCCGGTGCCCGGGCGCCTGCTGCGAAAGGGGGACAACCTCCTGCAGATCCGCCTGCACGCCGACACCGCCCGGCGCGCGGGGCTGTCGCAGGTGGTCATCGGGCCGGCCGCGCCGGTTCGCACCGAACTCTTCGAGAGCGCCTATGCATGGCGCTTCACCGGCTCGGTGCTGCTGATGGCATTCAGCCTGATCGTCGGCGGCATCGCGCTGGCGCTGTGGCTGACGCAGGTCGACGCCGATGCCAAGGGCGCCCAGCGGCGCGACGGCATCTACTTCTGGGCCGCGCTGGCGGAGTTCTGCTGGGCGGTGCGGGTGGCCGACGGCGTCATCGCCGAGCCTCCCCTGTCCTGGGGGCCCTGGGGCGTGCTGATGGCCGCCTGCTATGCGGGCTGGGCTGCCTCTTCCATGATGTTCGTCTACCACCTCGCGGGGTGGGGGCGCGACCGCCGCTACCAGTGGGTGCGCTGGCCTATTGCGGGCATCGTGGTCGCTACGGTGCTGTTCAGCGCGCTGTCGCTGCAGCGCGAGGAGCCGATGTGGCTCACCGGCTGGCTTGCCGTCCAGATCGTGTTCGTCCTGGCCTTCGTCAGCGCCTTCGCCGTCGACACCCTGCGCAAACCGAGCGCCGAGCGTTTGCTGGTGGCCGGCGCCGCTCTGGTGACGGTGATGTTCGGCGTGCGCGACTGGCTGGTGATCCGTCTCAGCGATGCCTATGGCGAGACCACCTGGGTGCGCTATTCGTCGGTGTTCTTCGGCGTGGCGCTGCTGCTGATCGTGCTGCGGCGCTTTCGTGCGGCGAGCGTGCTGGCGCGCGGATCGGTCGCGGCCCTGGCCGAGCGGGTGGCCCAGCGCGAACGCGAGCTGGCGGCCACGTATGCCGAACTCGAGGCCGCGGCGCGCGACCAGGCGCGCACCCACGAGCGCGAACGCATCCTGCGCGAAATGCACGACGGCATGGGCTCGCACATCACTTCGGCGATCCGGCAGCTGCAGTCGGGCCAGACCAGCTCGGGCGACCTGCTGCGCACGCTGCGCGATTCGCTGGACCAGCTCAAGCTGCAGATCGATTCGATCCACCTGCCGCCGGGCGACGTGGGTGCGCTGCTGGCGGCGGCGCGCTACCGGCTGGAACCCCGCCTGGCGTCTTCGGGCATTGAGTTCGAATGGGCGGTGGACGAGGTGGAGCCGGTAGAGCGGCTCGGCGCGCAAGGCATGCGGCAGTTGCAGTTCCTGCTGTTCGAGGCGATCTCCAACGTGCTGCAGCACGCCCAGGCCACCGTGCTGCGATTCGAGGCCGGGATGCAGGGCACGACGGTGCAACTGCGGGTGATCGACAACGGCAAGGGCTTCGACGCCGTGAAGCATCGGCCGCGGTCGCTGGCGGAGCGTTCGGGGGCCATCGGGGCCCGGCTGACGGTTGAAAGCCGACCTGGACGCACGGTCGTTCAACTCGAATTCGATTGAGGTCGCAGGCAGGGCGGGGATAATCCGCCCTCATGTCTGCCGTGTTCAATCAGCCCTCCCTGGCGCGTCGCATTGCGCCCATCTTCCAGGGCTTCGACGGCTTTCTGGCCTTCGCCGTGCTGCTGCTCGCGTTCGCCGGGCTGCTGACCATGTATTCCTCGGGCTACGACCATGGCTCGCGCTTCGTCGACCATGGCCGCAACATGCTGCTGGCCGGCTTCATCATGTTCGTGGTGGCGCAGGTGCCGCCGCAGCGGCTGATGCTGGCTGCCGTGCCGCTCTACACGATGGGCGTGGCGCTGCTGGTGGCGGTGGCGCTGTTCGGCATCACCAAGAAGGGCGCCCAGCGCTGGATCAACGTGGGCGTGGTGATCCAGCCCAGCGAAATCCTGAAGATCGCGATGCCGCTGATGCTGGCCTGGTGGTTCCAGCGACGAGAAGGCCAGTTGCGGCCGCTCGACTTCGTGGTGGCAACGGTGCTGCTGGCGGTGCCGGTCGGGCTCATCATGAAACAGCCCGACCTGGGCACCTCGCTGCTGGTTCTGGCCGCCGGGCTGGCGGTGATCTTCTTTGCCGGGCTGCCGTGGAAGCTGATCGTGCCGCCGGTGCTGATCGGCGCGGTGGCCGTGACGCTGATCGTGGGTTTCGAGTCGAGGCTGTGCGCCGACGGGGTCGACTGGCGCGTGCTGCACGACTACCAGAAGCAGCGCGTGTGCACGCTGCTCGACCCGAGCAAGGACCCGCTGGGCAAGGGCTTCCACATCATCCAGGGGATGATCGCCATCGGTTCGGGCGGGGTGGGCGGCAAGGGCTTCATGCAGGGTACGCAGACGCACCTCGAATTCATTCCCGAGCGGACCACCGACTTCATCTTTGCCGCCTATTCCGAGGAATTCGGGCTGATGGGCAACCTGGCGCTGATTTCGGCCTTCATCCTGCTGATCTTCCGGGGGCTGGTGATCGCGACCAATGCGGCAACCTTGTTCTCGCGCCTGCTGGCGGGGGCGGTCACCATGATTTTCTTCACCTATGCCTTCGTGAACATGGGCATGGTGAGCGGCATCCTGCCGGTGGTGGGGGTGCCGCTGCCGTTCATCAGCTATGGCGGTACGGCCATGGTGACGCTGGGGCTCGGGCTGGGGATCCTGATGTCGATCGCCCGGGCGAGGAAGCTGGCGCAGAACTAGCGCCGGAGTGCCCTTTGGGGCAGCGCGGAAGAGGGCGGCTGCCTAGAATGTCGCGATGATCTCTCGCGAACCCACCATCGAGCGCCTCGCCACGGCGCAACAGCTCCTTCTCACGCCGTTCGGCCTCGACGAATCGCACCTGAGCAAGGCCTTGGCCGAGATCACCGCGCACCGGGTGGACGACGCCGACCTGTACTTCCAGTACACGCGCAGCGAGGGCTGGAGCCTCGAAGAGGGCATCGTCAAGACCGGCAGCTTCAGCATCGACCAGGGCGTCGGCGTGCGCGCGGTCAGTGGCGAGAAAACTGCTTTTGCCTATTCGGACGACATTTCCGAGGCCTCGCTGCTCGACGCGGCGCGCACGGTGCGCTCCATTTCCTCCGCCGGCCGCACAGGCCGTGTGAAGACGCCGGCCCGCAAGATCGCATCGAGCCGCTCGCTCTACGACGGTATCGACCCCATTTCTACGCTCGACAGCACCACCAAGGTGAAGCTGCTCGAAAAGGTCGAAAAGCTGGCCCGCTCGCGCGATCCGCGCGTGGCGCAGGTCATGGCGGGCCTGGCGAGCGAGTACGACGTGGTGCTCGTGGCCCGTGCCGACGGCACGCTGGCCGCCGACGTTCGCCCGCTGGTGCGCCTGTCGGTCACGGTGATCGCAGAGCAGAACGGCCGTCGCGAAATCGGCTCCGGCGGTGGTGGCGGGCGTTTCGGCCTGGCCTATTTCACCGACGAACAGATCGCCGAGTACGTCGACCATGCCGTGAAGGCCGCCCTGACCAACCTCGACGCACGCCCGGCACCCGCCGGCGAAATGACCGTGGTGCTCGGCTCCGGCTGGCCCGGCATCCTGCTGCACGAAGCCATCGGCCACGGGCTCGAGGGCGACTTCAACCGCAAGGGCTCGAGCGCGTTCTCGGGCCGCATCGGCCAGCGCGTGGCTGCCAAGGGCGTCACGGTGCTCGACGACGGCACGATCGCCGACCGCCGCGGCTCGCTCAACGTCGACGACGAGGGCAACGCCAGCCAGCGCAACGTGCTGATCGAGGACGGCATCCTCAAGGGCTACATCCAGGACGCGCTCAATGCGCGCCTCATGAAGGTCAAGCCCACCGGCAACGGCCGCCGCGAAAGCTACGCACACGTGCCGATGCCGCGCATGACCAACACCTACATGCTCGGCGGCGACAAGGACCCGAAGGAAATCGTCGCGAGCATCAAGAAGGGCCTCTACGCCACCAACTTCGGCGGCGGGCAGGTCGACATCACGAGCGGCAAGTTCGTGTTCTCGGCCAGCGAGGCCTACTGGGTCGAGAACGGCAAGATCCAGTACCCGGTGAAGGGCGCGACCATCGTGGGCAACGGCCCCGACGCACTCACCCGCGTGACCATGATCGGCAACGACATGGCGCTCGACTCGGGCGTCGGCACCTGCGGCAAGGAAGGCCAGAGCGTGCCTGTGGGCGTCGGCCAGCCGACGTTGCGCATCGATGGTTTGACCGTAGGCGGTACGGCCTGAGGGCTTGTTAAGCTGCGCTCCTTTCACAACAAGGAGCGTTCGATGAGGATCAGGATCAATTCGTCCGCGGCTCTGTGGGCCGTGACTGCCGTGGTGGTGCTGGCAAGCGCAGGTTGCGCGTCGCGCGGCGGCTCCGGCGGCAGCCAGCCCGCGGCTGCGCCGGCACCTGCAGCCGCCCCCGCGGCACCGGCGCGCGGCGGCGCGAAGGCCGGCATGGATGCCCAGGGCAATGTGGTCGACTCGTCGAAGGTCGAAGCCGGCAGCGGCCGCACCGTCAAGGGCCTGAACGGCTACGAAGGCGAAATCACCGGCAACCCGGCGCGCAACAGCAAGTTCGCGCGCCTGCAGATCGGTATGAGCGCCAGGCAGGTCACCGACCTCGCGGGTCCGCCGACCGATCAGGGCGCGTACGTGACGGGCAAGGCCTTCATTCCGTTCTATTTCGGCAGCGACCGCCATCGTTTCGAGATGACCTACAAGGGTCAGGGCCGCCTCATCTTCGCGGGTGGCGGCATGGGCGAATACACCAGTGGCAACCTGATCTGGATCATCCACAACGCCAACGAGTCGGGCTACCGGTAAACAACGCCGCGCCCGGCCGCTTGACCGGGTTTTTGCTTTCCGTGCTACATTTCGCGCACATGTCCGCCCTCCGCGCTTATTTCTTTGCCTACTTTTGGTTCCCGGTTTCCGGCGGACGAGAGGCGAGCGCGTAAAGCAAACGAACACCCTCCCAAAACCGCCGGTGCCCTGAGCCCCGGCGGTTTTTTTTTGCCCCTGCGATATCCACTCAAACCCGACAGACAAGGAAGCAACCATGAGCACGAACACTGCCCCCGCCAGCGACAGCTGGTATGCGAGCGTCGAAAAAACCAGCAAGACCGACGACGAACGCATCAAGGACATCAACGTGCTGCCCCCTCCCGAACATCTGATCCGCTTTTTCCCGATCCGCGGCACGCCTGTCGAAACACTGATCGAAGGCACGCGCCGCAACATCCACAACATCATGGCCGGCAAGGATGACCGGCTGCTGGTGATCATGGGTCCTTGCTCGATCCACGACCCGGCTGCCGCGCTCGAATACGCCCGCCGCCTCAAGGTCGAGCGCGAGAAATACGCCGGCACGCTGGAAATCGTGATGCGCGTGTACTTCGAGAAGCCGCGCACGACTGTCGGCTGGAAGGGGCTCATCAACGATCCGTACCTCGACGAAAGCTTCCGCATCGACGAAGGCCTGCGCATCGCGCGCCAGCTGCTGATCGACATCAACCGCATCGGCCTGCCGGCGGGCAGCGAGTTCCTCGACGTGATCTCGCCGCAGTACATCGGCGACCTGATCTCCTGGGGCGCCATCGGTGCACGCACCACCGAAAGCCAGGTGCATCGCGAACTGGCCTCGGGGCTCTCGGCGCCCATCGGCTTCAAGAACGGCACCGACGGCAACATCCGCATCGCCACCGATGCCATCCAGGCGGCGGCGCGCGGCCATCACTTCCTGTCGGTGCACAAGAACGGCCAGGTCGCGATCGTGCAGACCAACGGCAACCGCGACTGTCACGTGATCCTGCGCGGCGGCAAGGCTCCGAACTACGACGCCGCCAGCGTCGAAGCCGCCTGCAAGGACCTCGAGGCCGCCAAGCTGCCGCCCACGCTGATGGTCGATTGCAGCCATGCCAACAGCTCCAAGCAGCACCAGAAGCAGATCGACGTGGCGAAGGACATCGCTGCGCAGATTGCCGGCGGCTCGAACCGCGTGTTCGGTGTGATGGTCGAAAGCCACCTGCAGCCGGGCGCCCAGAAGTTCACGCCGGGCAAGGACCAGCTGTCGGGCCTCGAATACGGCAAGAGCATCACCGACGCCTGCCTGGGATGGGACGATTCGGTACAGGTGCTCGACACGCTCTCGAAGGCGGTCAAGCAGCGCCGGGGCTGAAGCGCGGGTTAGAGCATCCTGGCCAGGTCAGGCCAATGGTGCCGCATCGACGCAGCTTCGTCGCTGTCGGTCGGCACCATCGAAAAGTCGGCGAAATCGAAGCCCGGCCCGACCATGCAGGCGACCAGTGCGTAGTCGCCTGAACTGTGGCCCTGGATCGGCCGGGCCGCTTGCCATTGGCCGGCGGGCACCACATGCTGGGGACGCGTGCCGTGCGCATCGACCGGGCCCAGCCGCACATGGGCCGGCGCCGTGCGCATTGCGGCGTCGCAGGTCCACAGCGTGAGCGGCACGCCTTCCAGATGCACCCAGACTTCGTCGGACAGCACCCGGTGCCAGCGCGAATGCTGGCTCGCTTCGAGCAAAAAGTAGATGCTGGTCAGCGCGCTGCGCGGCGCGCGGCCGTCGGTGGGCGTGACGCTCGATGCTGAGCGGAACACCTCGCCGTACCAGCCGCCCTCGGGGTGGGGCTGCAGCTTCAGGGTCTCGATCAGTTCGTGGGCGCGTGTGAGCGGCATGGCGGTCATGATGCCGCCGCCGAGCGCAGCGCCGCAAGCAGTTTGTCGTGCACGCCGCCGAAGCCGCCGTTGCTCATGCAGACGATGTGATCGCCCGGCCGGGCCGCTGCGACGATCTGCTTTACCAGCGGCTCGATGGCTCCGGCCACCTGTGCGCGGTCGCCCATCGGCGCGAGCGCCGCAGCGGCGTCCCAGTCGAGCCCGGCCGTGTGGCAGAAAGACAGGTCAGCCGCCTCCAGGCTCCAGGGCAGCTGCGCCGCCATGACGCCCAGCTTCATCGTGTTGCTGCGCGGCTCGAAGGCCGCGAGGATGCGCTCACTTTTCTTGCCAGCAGCATCCAGCTTCTTGCGCAGGCCGTCGAGGGTGGTGCGGATGGCTGTCGGGTGGTGGGCGAAGTCGTCGTAGACCGTGATTGCGCCGCCGCCTTGCTCGACCGTGCCGCGCAGCTCCATGCGCCGGCGCACGTTGCGGAAGCTGCCCAGCGCACGGGCTGCCTCGGCCGGCGCCACGCCCACATGTTCGGCCGCGGCGATGGCGGCCAGCGCGTTCATCTGGTTGTGCAGGCCCGAGAGCTCCCATTCGACTCGGCCTACCAACTCGCCCCGCTGCAGCACGTCGAAGGCGTCGTGCGTGCCGCGCGCCTGCCATTCACCATTCGTGCCGAAGCGCGCGAGTTCGCTCCAGCAGCCTTGGGCCAGCACACGCTGCAGGCTTTCTTCGGTGGCATTCACTACCAGCCGCCCCGTGCTCGGCACGGTGCGAACGAGGTGATGAAACTGTCGTTCGATGGCTGCAAGATCATCGAAGATGTCCGCGTGATCGAACTCGAGGTTGTTCAGCACGGCGGTGCGCGGCCGGTAGTGCACGAACTTGCTGCGCTTGTCGAAGAAGGCTGTGTCGTACTCGTCGGCCTCGATCACGAAGGCCGGGCCGTCGCCCAGCCGGGCCGAGACGCCGAAGTCCAGCGGCACGCCGCCCACCAGGAAGCCGGGCGCCTTGCCGCCCTTTTCCAGCACCCAGGCCAGCATCGAGGTGGTCGTCGTCTTGCCGTGCGTGCCGGCCACGGCCAGCACGTGGCGGCCGAGCAGCACATGCTCGGCCAGCCATTGCGGACCGCTGGTGTAGGGCTTGCCGGCGTCGAGGATGGCTTCCATCAGCGGGAACTTGGGGCTTCCGTCGGGCAGCCGCGCGCGGGACACCACGTTGCCGACCACGAACATGTCGGGCGCCAGGGAAAGCTGGTCGGCGCCAAAGCCCCCGATCAGGTCGATGCCGAGGGCGCGCAGCTGGTCGCTCATCGGGGGGTACACGCCGGCGTCGCAGCCCGTGACCCGGTGGCCTGCCTCGCGCGCCAGGGCGGCCACGCCACCCATGAACGTGCCGCAGATACCCAGAATATGAATGTGCATCGGTCGATTCTAGGGAAGCGATGTGCCGCGCCCGTGCCTGGGCCGCGTGTTTGTCCCGCGCTTCGTACTGATGTTGCTGTGTGGGGCGCGTACTGCGGGCAAAATGCCCCGATGGACACGTCCAAGCGTGAAATTGCCGCCACTGCAGCCCGCCTCGTCGTCGAGGAGGGACTGGAATATGGTCCGGCCAAGCGCCGGGCCTTGCGCGACCTCGGTCTTTCAACGCGCACCGCTCTGCCCAACAACGACGAGGTCGAGGCCGAGGTGCGCGAGTACATCGAGCTTTTCTGCGCCGACACCCAGCCGCAGGAATTGCATGCATTGCGGCTTCTCGCGCTCGAATGGATGGAGCGCATGGCCGTCTTCCGCCCTCATGTGGGCGGCGCCGTGTGGCACGGAACGGCCACCCGGTTGTCAGACATTTATATTCAGTTGTTTTGCGATGATTCCAAATCGGCCGAAATCGCCCTGATCGATCACCACGTGGACTACGAGCCGCGCATGGTGACCGGCTTTCATGGCGAGCAGGTCGAGGCCCTGAGCGTGCACGCCCCGAGCCGTGCACTCGGCGAGGAAATCGGCGTGCACCTGCTGGTCTACGACCTCGACGACCTGCGCGGGGCCTTGAAGCCCGACGCCCAGGGGCGCGTGCCGCGTGGCGATCTGCCCGCATTGCGCCGACTGATTGAACGAGAAAAGGACAAGTGAATGACTTCTTCGCCCACCCGACGCGGCATGCTCTATGCCGGCGTGGCGGCAGCGGCTGCGGCCGCCGGGCTCGGCGGCGCATGGTGGAAGGAGCGCGGCAGCAGTGGCGCAGCGGGCGGGGAGATGCTCGACGCGGCCTTCTGGGCCCAAAGCTTCGAGCGCCCGGAGGGTGGTGACCTCGTCCTGTCGAGCCTGCGCGGCAAGCCGCTGCTGCTCAACTTCTGGGCGACGTGGTGCCCGCCCTGCGTTGAAGAAATGCCGATGATCGACGCTTTCTTCCGTGCAAATGGTGCCAACGGCTGGCAAGTGGTTGGATTGGCCATCGATCAACCCAGCGCCGTGCGCAAGTTCCTGCAACGCACGCCCGTCACCTACCCAACCGGCCTGGCCGGCCTTCAGGGTACGGAGCTGGTCAAGAATCTGGGCAATACGGGTGGCGGTTTGCCCTTCACGCTGGTCCTGAATGCGAACGGCTCCGTGGCCGCCCGTAAAATGGGCAAGCTCGAGACCACCGACCTGGACACTTGGCGACGCGAACTGGTTCATGGTTAGAATCAGTTCCTTACGCTGGCGTTAGACGCCGAACGCCGAAAATCACCGATTTTCGAACAAGTTATGTCCTGAAGACCGGCTCAGCCGGCACTGGAGTCCCATGGATCTGCGCAAACTCAAGACACTGATCGATCTGGTGTCCGAATCGAATATTTCCGAGCTGGAAATCACCGAAACCGAAGGCAAGGTTCGCATCGTGAAGGGCGGCGGCGCCGCTCCGGTGCAGTATGTGCAAACCCTGGCGGCGCCTCAGGCGGCTGCCGCACCGGCCGCAGCTGGCGCTCCCGCTGCACCCGCCGTGGCCAGCGCACCGGCGGCCGAAGCCGCTCCGGCCGGCCATGCCGTGAAGTCGCCCATGGTCGGCACCTTCTATCGTTCGTCCAGCCCGGGCGCTGCTGCGTTCGTCGAGGTTGGCAGCAAGGTCAACGAAGGTGACACCATCTGCATCATCGAAGCGATGAAGATCCTCAATGAAATCGAGGCCGACAAGTCCGGCACGATCACCCAGATCCTCGGCGAAAACGGCCAGGCGGTCGAATACGGACAGCCGCTGTTCATCATCGAGTGACCATGTTCAAGAAGATCCTGGTTGCAAACCGGGGGGAGATTGCCCTCCGGATTCAGCGTGCCTGCAGCGAGCTCGGCATCAAGGCCGTGATGGTGTATTCCGAAGCCGACCGCGACGCGAAGTACATCAAGCTGGCCGAAGAAGCCGTGTGCATCGGCCCGGCCCCCTCGGCGCAGAGCTATCTCAACATGCCGGCGATCATTTCGGCGGCCGAAGTGACCGATGCCGAAGCGATTCATCCCGGCTACGGCTTCCTGAGCGAGAACGCGAACTTCGCCGAACGCGTGGAGCAGAGCGGTTTCCAGTTCATCGGCCCGACGCCTGACAACATCCGCACGATGGGCGACAAGGTGTCGGCCAAGCAGGCCATGATCAAGGCCGGCGTGCCTTGCGTGCCCGGCTCCGAGGGTGAGCTCTCGGACGACGCCGCCACCAACAAGCGCATCGCGCGTGCCATCGGCTACCCGGTCATCATCAAGGCGGCGGGCGGCGGCGGTGGTCGCGGCATGCGCGTGGTGCACACCGAGGCGGCTCTGGTCAACGCGATCCAGATGACCAAGGCGGAAGCCGGCGCGGCCTTCAACAATCCGGCCGTGTACATGGAGAAGTTTCTCCAGAACCCGCGCCACATCGAAATCCAGATCCTCGCGGACAAGCACAAGAACGCGGTCTACCTGGGCGAGCGCGACTGCTCCATGCAGCGCCGCCACCAGAAGGTGATCGAGGAATCGCCCGCGCCGGGCATTCCGCGCAAGCTGATCGAGAAGATCGGCGAGCGCTGTGCGGCCGCCTGCAAGAAGATCAACTACCGCGGTGCCGGCACCTTCGAGTTTCTCTACGAGAACGGCGAGTTCTATTTCATTGAAATGAACACGCGCGTGCAGGTGGAGCACCCGGTGACCGAGTTCACCACCGGCATCGACATCGTCAAGACGCAGATCATGGTCGCGGCCGGCGAAAAGCTGCCGTTCACGCAGCGCCAGATCCAGATGCACGGCCACGCCATCGAATGCCGCATCAATGCCGAAGACGCGTGGAAGTTCACGCCGTCGCCGGGCCGTATCACGATGTGGCACCCGCCGGGTGGTCCGGGCGTTCGCGTCGACTCGCACGCGTACACCAACTACTTCGTGCCGCCGAACTACGACTCCATGATCGGCAAGATCATCGTCTACGGCGACACGCGCGAGCAGGCCATGGCCCGCATGCGCACGGCGCTCAACGAAACCGTGATCGAAGGCATCCAGACCAACATCCCGCTGCACCGCGAGCTGATGGTCGATTCCAAGTTCATGACCGGCGGCACCAACATCCACTACCTCGAAGAGTGGCTGGCTGCGCACAAGCGCTGACCCGGGCCGCCGCGATGTTCGAACTCCGCCTGATGGCGCCGGAAGACCGGGTCGAAACGCTCGGTGAAGCGCTCGATGCACTCGATGCATTGAGCGTGTCGGTGGAAGACGCCGACGCGCAGACCGACGCAGAGCAGGCGCTGTTCGGCGAGCCGGGCATGCCGCCGCCGAAGGAGGGCTGGCAGCGTTCGCGCGTGATCGCGCTGTTCCCCGACGAGGCGCTCGCCAAAGAGGCTGCGTCGGTGCTCGCGCTGCAGGACTTCTTCGAAGGCTGCGAGGTGCTCGGCATTGCGCCGGTGCCCGAGCAGGACTGGGTGCGCCTGACGCAATCGCAGTTCGCTCCCGTCGAGATCACGCCCGAGTTCTGGATTGTGCCGACATGGCATGAGCCGCCCGAGCAGGCAAGGCAGGTGATTCGGCTCGATCCGGGCCTGGCCTTCGGCACCGGCACGCATCCCACCACGCGCATGTGCCTGCGGTGGATTGCAACGCAGGGCGACGGCGTGCTGGCTAACCAACGCGTGCTCGACTACGGCTGCGGCTCCGGCATTCTTGCCATCGGCGCGGCGAAGTTCGGCGCAACCGACATCGACGCTGTCGACATCGACGAAGCCGCGGTTTCGTCGACCCGGCTCAATGCCGAGGCCAACGGCGTCCGGCTCAATGCTGGCCTGCCCGAAGCGGCGAAGGGCCACTACGACACCGTGCTCGCCAACATCCTGGCCACGCCGCTCAAGGTGCTCGCGCCATTGCTGCGCAGCCATGTGAAGGCGGGCGGATCGCTGGTGATGGCCGGAATCCTCGAGCGCCAGGCCGATGAATTGAAAGAGGCCTACGCGCCGTACGCAACGCTCGAAGTCAGCGACACCGAGGACGGCTGGATCCTCATGACCGCGCGCTGCTGAGCCGCCTTGCGCCCCTCCCGTGGCGGGGGCTCGACCCTACAATCGCCCGGTCATGAGTCTCGTCACGCGCTGCCCCGCCTGCACCACCACCTTCAAGGTGGTGCGCGACCAGCTTCGCATCTCTGATGGCTGGGTGCGCTGCGGCCGATGCAGCCATGTGTTCGACGCCACGCTCGATCTGCACGAGGCGCCCGATGGTGCAGCGCCGCCAGTGCAGGGCGGTGGCTACATGCCGGGGCTGATCGAGTCCGCCTCGGAGCCCAAGGTCGCGCCCGAACTTCCTGCGCCACCGCCGCCGCTCGAGTTGGAGCCCTCGTCGCCTGCCGAAGATGCGGACTTCTTCGACGACGAGCCCGAGCAGCAACCTCGGCATGCGCTGCCCCCGGAGGCTCCAGCGCCTGCACCGACACCGGCGTCGCCACCACCACCTCCAGCAGCGCTCGAGTTCTCGCTGTCATTGCCCGAACACGGCATCGTCGCCGACGAGCCATGGTCCGATCTCGACGTCAGCGAACCCGCGTGGAAGCCGCCACCGAGCACGCTGCCGCCGTTCCCGAACATCGACCTGAATCTCGCGTCGCCGCCGCCCGCGCCGCCACCCCCGGCGCCGCCGTTGCCCGTCGCCCCGCGCATCAAGGCAATGCGCGGGCTGATGATCGAGCGCGCGAGCGACGACGGCGCTGAAGGGGAGCGCGAGCAGGAAGAAAAAGACCACGACCAGGTGCAGATGCAGAAGGCGCTGCGCCGTGCCCGCATCAAGTCGGCCAAGATCGCGAGCGCCAAGGCGCGTGAGGAGCGTGCGGCTGCGAAGGCTTCGCCTGTTGTGGTGCAGGCTGAAAGCGAGTCCGACCTTGCACTCTCCCCGGATTTCGAACTGCCAATAGGGCATCCCTTCGCGGACGACGACGAGTCCTTCGAGAGGGCAACCGGCTTCTGGCAGCGCAAGAGCGTGCGCATCGTGCTGGTCCTGCTGGCGGTGATTGCCGTGCTGCTGCTCATCCTGCAGGTCATCCGCCACGAGCGCGACGGGATTGCCGCGCGCCAGCCCAATCTGCGGCCAGCCCTCGCCGCGCTGTGCCAGTACACAGGCTGTGAACTCGCGGCCCTGCGCCAGATCGGCGACATCGTGATCGAAGGCGCGGCCTTCGCGCGCGAGAAGAGCGGGGGCAACGACTACCGCCTGAGCTTCACCCTGCGCAATGGCGCCACCGTGCCGCTCGCGATGCCTGCCGTCGAACTCTCGCTGCTCGACACGCAGGAGCGCGCCGTCGTGCGCCGCGTGTTGTTGCCGGCGGACTACGGTGCACCGACGGTGCTGCAGGCCCGCGCCGACCGCGCAGCCTCGCTGCCACTGACCTTGTCCGCTTCGGAAGCCGCAGCGCTACCGCCGATCGCGGGTTACCGCGTCGAAGCTTTCTATCCCTGAGCGGGGCGCCTGCCTGCACGCGTCCTTTTCTCTTCCATCCACCATTCAACCAACGGCTCAACCATGGCAGCAGTGATTTGCGGGTCCCTCGCGTTCGACACCATCATGACTTTCGAGGGCCGGTTCGCCGACCAGATTCTTCCGGACCAGCTGCACATCCTCAATGTGTCGTTCCTGGTGCCGACGCTACGGCGTGACTTCGGCGGCTGTGCCGGCAACATTGCCTACAGCCTCAATGCACTGGGCGGCACTGCGCTACCGATGGCCACGCTCGGCAGCGACGGCGCTTCGTACCTCGAGCGCATGCGCTCGCTGGGCATCGACACCGAGTTCGTGCGCCAGCTCGACGACACCTTCACCGCGCAGGCGATGATCATGAGCGACGTCGACAACAACCAGATCACCGCCTTCCACCCCGGCGCGATGCAGCAGGCGCACATCACGAAGGTGGCCGCGCGCGACGACATCAAGCTCGGCATCATCGCGCCCGATGGCCGTGACGCCATGCTGCAGCACGCGGAGCAGTTCGCTGCCGCCGGCATTCCGTTCGTGTTCGATCCGGGCCAGGGTTTGCCGATGTTCGACGGCGAGGCGCTGCGTCATTTCGTCGATCTCGCGAGCTGGGTGGTGGTGAACGACTACGAAGGAAAGATGCTGTCGCAGCGCACCGGCTGGAGCCTGGCCGAGATCTCGAAGCGCGTGCGCGGACTGGTGGTCACGCTGGCGGCCGAGGGCTGCGAGATCTGGACTGACGGCGAGCGCGAGCACGTGCCGGGCGTGGTGGCCACCGAAGTGGTCGAGCCCACGGGCTGCGGCGACGCATGGCGTGGCGCGCTGCTGTTCGGTCTGGAAAAGGGTTGGCCGCTGGCGCAGTGCGCAGCGCTGGGCAACAAGGTCGGCGCGATCAAGATCGCGCAGCGTGGCCCGCAGAACTACGAGATCGACCGCAAGGCCCTGGGCCTCTGATCTTCTTCCCGCAGAAGCGCCAATAAAAAAGCCCGACACCGCGAGGTGCCGGGCTTTGCGCCTTCAAGGCCGCTGAGAAACTCAGGGCTTGCTGGCCGTGGGGAACGGCCAGGCTGCCTGGGGATTCAGCGTCGTTTGCGCCGCAGGGGCAGGCGCTACGGCTGCAGCCTTGGCGGGCGCAGCGGCCTTGGGAGCCTTCTTCGCAGCAGGCTTTTTGGCAGCAGGCTTTTTCGCGGCTTTCTTGGCCGCAGCCTTTTTCGCAGGCGCCTTCTTGGCAGCAGCCTTCTTCGCAGGCGCCTTCTTGGCGGCGGCCTTCTTTGCCGGGGCCTTCTTGGCAGCAGCCTTCTTCGCAGGCGCCTTCTTCGCTACGGCCTTCTTCGCCGGAGCCTTCTTGGCAGCGGCCTTCTTGGCCGGTGCTGCCTTCTTGGCGGCTACCTTCTTCGCAGGAGCCTTCTTGGCAGCGACCTTCTTGGCCGGTGCCTTCTTGGCGGCTACCTTCTTTGCCGGAGCCTTCTTAGCGGCCACAGCCTTCTTTGCCGGAGCCTTCTTTGCAGCGGCTTTCTTAGCCGGCGCTTTCTTTGCAGTTGCCATTTCTATTTCTCCTTGATCAAGTTGAAAAAATCAACCTATTGAAGCACTCCACGCACGTTGGGTAGCGTGAAGCGATTCATGGCGTTGAGATCTGAGCCCCAGCACCATGAACACCTGAGCCCCAGTCCATGCCGCGCTCTTTGGCGCGATCGGTGGCAAGGGCAATTCTTGAATTCATTAATTCTTGTCGAAAGATTCAATCCCAGGAGAGCGCACCACCCGACTGGTACTCGATCACGCGGGTTTCGAAAAAGTTGCGCTCTTTCTTCAGGTCAATCATTTCGCTCATCCAGGGGAACGGATTTTCTTCGTTCGGGAAGAGCGTTTCGAGGCCGATCTGCTGTGCACGCCGGTTGGCGATGTAGCGCAGGTAGCCCTTGAACATGGAGGCGTTCATGCCGAGCACGCCACGTGGCATGGTGTCTTCGGCGTATTTGTATTCGAGCTCGACGGCGCGCATGAAGAGCGCCTTGATCTCGGCCTTGAACTCGGAGGTCCAGAGGCCGGGGTTCTCGAGCTTGAGCTGGTTGATCAGGTCGATGCCGAAGTTGCAGTGCATCGACTCGTCACGCAGGATGTACTGGTACTGCTCGGCGGCGCCGGTCATCTTGTTCTGGCGGCCCAGCGCGAGGATCTGCGTGAAGCCGACGTAGAAGAACAGGCCTTCCATCAGGCAGGCGAACACGATGAGCGACTTGAGCAGCGTCTGGTCGGTCTCGTGGGTGCCGGTCTTGAAGTTCGGGTCGCTGATGGCGTCGATGAACGGGATCAGGAACTGGTCCTTCTCGCGGATCGACGGCACTTCGTTGTAGGCGTTGAAGATCTCGCTCTCGTCCAGGCCGAGCGACTCGACGATGTACTGGTACGCGTGCGTGTGGATCGCTTCCTCGAAGGCTTGGCGCAGCAGGAACTGGCGGCATTCGGGGGCCGTGATGTGGCGATAGGTGCCCAGCACGATGTTGTTGGCGGCCAGCGAGTCGGCGGTCACGAAGAAGCCGAGGTTGCGCTTGACGATGCGGCGCTCGTCTTCGGTCAAGCCGTTCGGGTCTTTCCAGAGCGCGATGTCGCGCGTCATGTTCACTTCCTGCGGCATCCAGTGGTTGGCGCAGGTGGCGAGGTACTTTTCCCACGCCCACTTGTACTTGAACGGCACCAACTGGTTGACGTCGGTCTGGCCGTTGATGATGCGCTTGTCGGAAGCCTTGACGCGTTGGGTGGCAGCAGGCGTTGCTACTGCGGCAACTGGACGCACGACTGCGCCGTCATCGAGCGCGCGGAGCGCGGGTTGCGCAATCGACGAAGTCGGAGCGTCCACCGAACGGCCTGCGGGCAAGCCGCTGGTCGATGCGTTGTGGTGCTGCAATCCTTGTTGCATATCCTTTGGTAAGGAGGGCTTGACTTCTTCGTCCCAGGTCAACATAGAAAAATCCAATGCTCAAATTATCGGAGTAACGATGTGAGTTGCAAAGTGCTCGTTCACATCGCACGCCATTTATGTGGTTGTTATGTTGCTCGCATGCATCGCGCGATGTCAGTCAATGCCTTCATTGAGTGAACGTCGCGCGATTTTTTGCATGCACCTCACTGACTCACTGTCGCGAGCATCGACGCGTTATTGGCACGCTTCACAGGTCGGATCGTCCACACCGCAGAACGCGATGTCGGTGGCGGGCATTGCGCTCATCTGTGCCTTCGCTGCAGCAGCGGCGGCTTCGAGTGCGCTCATGCCCGAGGGTGCGTCGTTGCCCGACGACACCGCGTTGAGACGGCCCGATTGCACCGTCGACTTCTCGGCGTGCGTCGCGCTCTGCGTACGCAGGTAGTACGTGGTCTTCAGGCCGCGCAGCCATGCGAGCTTGTAGGTGTCGTCGAGCTTCTTGCCCGATGCACCGGCCATGTAGATGTTCAGCGACTGCGCCTGGTCGATCCACTTCTGGCGACGCGCAGCGGCTTCGACCAGCCACGTGGTTTCGACTTCGAACGCGGTGGCGTAGAGCGCCTTCACATCCTGCGGCACGCGGTCGATGGGACGCAGCGAACCGTCGAAGTGCTTCAGGTCCATCACCATCACGTCGTCCCACAGGCCCAGGCGCTTCAGGTCGCGCACCAGGTAGTGGTTGATCACGGTGAATTCGCCCGACAGGTTCGACTTGACCGACAGGTTGCCGAAGCAGGGTTCGATCGAAGCGTCCACGCCGATGATGTTCGAGATGGTCGCCGTCGGTGCGATGGCCACGCAGTTCGAATTGCGCATGCCGTCGGCCTTGATCTTCGAGCGCAGCGCGTCCCAGTCGAGGGTGGCCGAGCGGTCGACCTCGACGTAGCCGCCGCGTGCCTTTTCCAGCAGGTCGAGCGAGTCGATCGGCAGGATGCCCTTGTCCCACAGCGAGCCCTTGTAGCTCGAGTACTTGCCGCGTTCGCGCGCCAGGTCGGTCGAGGCCCAGTAGGCGTGGTAGCAGATGGCTTCCATCGACTCGTCGGCGAACTGCACGGCTTCTTGCGAGGCGTACGGAATGCGCAGTTCGTACAGCGCGTCCTGGAAGCCCATCAGGCCCAGGCCGACCGGACGGTGGCGCAGGTTCGAGTCGCGCGCCTTCTTCACGGCGTAGTAGTTGATGTCGATCACGTTGTCGAGCATGCGCATCGCCGTGGAGATCGTCTTCTTCAGCTTTTCCTGGTCGACCTTGCCGTCCTTCAGGTGCTGCAGCAGGTTCACGGAACCCAGGTTGCAGACGGCGGTTTCGGTGTCGCTGGTGTTCAGCGTGATCTCGGTACAGAGGTTCGACGAGTGCACCACGCCTGCGTGCTGCTGCGGCGAGCGCACGTTGCAGGCGTCCTTGAACGTGATCCAGGGGTGGCCGGTCTCGAACAGCATCGTGAGCATCTTGCGCCACAGGTCGGTCGCCTGGATGGTGCGCGCGGGCTTGATGTCGCCGCGGGCAGCCTTCTCTTCGTAGGCCACGTAGGCCTTCTCGAAGTCGGCGCCGAACAGGTCGTGCAGGTCGGGCACGTTGGAGGGCGAGAACAGCGTCCAGGTGCCCTTTTCCATCACGCGGCGCATGAACAGGTCGGGGATCCAGTTGGCGGTGTTCATGTCGTGCGTGCGGCGGCGGTCGTCGCCGGTGTTCTTGCGCAGCTCCAGGAACTCCTCGATGTCGAGGTGCCAGGTTTCGAGGTACGTGCAGACAGCGCCCTTGCGCTTGCCGCCCTGGTTCACGGCCACTGCCGTGTCGTTCACCACCTTCAGGAACGGCACCACGCCCTGCGATTCGCCGTTCGTGCCCTTGATGTGGCTGCCGAGCGCGCGCACGCGGGTCCAGTCGTTGCCCAGGCCGCCGGCGAACTTCGACAGCAGCGCGTTTTCCTTGATCGACTCGTAGATGCCGTCGAGGTCGTCGGGCACCGTGGTCAGGTAGCAGCTCGACAGTTGCGAGCGCAGCGTGCCGGCGTTGAACAGCGTGGGCGTGCTCGACATGAAGTCGAACGACGACAGCACTTCATAGAACTCGATGGCGCGGGCTTCGCGGTCGATTTCGTTCAGCGACAGGCCCATGGCCACGCGCATGAAGAAGGCCTGCGGCAGCTCGATGCGGGTCTTGCGCACGTGCAGGAAGTAGCGGTCGTACAGGGTCTGCAGGCCGAGGTAGTCGAACTGGTTGTCACGCTCGGCCTTCAGCGCCGCGCCCAGGCGGGGCAGGTCGTACTGCAGCAGCTTTTCGTCGAGCAGGTCGTTGTCCACGCCCTTCTTGATGAACTGCGGGAAGTAGTCGGCGTAGGCGGTGGCGCGGTCGACCGGCATCACTTCGCGGCCGATGATCTCCTTGAAGATCGTGTGCAGCAGCAGGCGCGCGGTGGCGAAGGTGTAGTCGGGGTCTTTCTCGATCAGCGTGCGGGCCGCCAGGATCGAAGCCTTGTAGACCTCGTCGAGCGGCACGCCGTCGTACAGGTTGCGCATCGTCTCGGCGACGATCGGTGCGGACGTGATGCTGTCGCCCAGGTTTTCGCAGGCCGACTCGATCAGGCCCTTGAGTTCGTTCAGGTCAAGGGTGACGAGCTCGCCGTTGTCCAGCACGTGCAGTGCAGGCGTGGCCGGCACGTCTTGCTCGCCCTGCTTCGAGCGCTCCTGCGTGCGGCGTTCGCGGTACAGCACGTAGGCGCGGGCAATTTCATGGTGGCCGCCGCGCATCAGGCCGAGTTCGACCTGGTCTTGCACGTCTTCGATGTGGAAGGTGCCGCCGCCCGGACGCGAGCGCACCAGCGCGCGGATCACGCCCTGCGTGAGCACGTCGACCGTTTCGCGCACGCTGGCCGAAGCCGCGCCCTGAGTGCCGTGCACGGCCAGGAAGGCTTTCATCATCGCGATGGCGATCTTGTTCGGCTCGAAGGGCACGACAGCGCCGTTGCGGCGGATGATCTGGTAGTGGGCCAGGTTCTGGCCGGTGGGGGAGCCAGCAGTGTCTCGCTGCTGCTGCGGTGGCGTCGAGGGAACGGCACGCGGGGTCGATTGGGGGTTCAGGGCAGTTTGCATTCGCTTCCTCTCGGTTGGCAATTCTTGTTGGATGGCGGCGCCTGGGCCGGGCGCTGCGCCGGTGTGGATGACCGGACAGGGGACACTATATCTAGGGTGCGGGGGGTGTACAACCCACTAGATGTAGCGTTTTCCTATGGATACAAGGATTGCCGGTATTACTTCCGCCATAGGACACGGCCAGCGATGCCGCTTGAATACTGGCCTATGGTCTCTCAACCCGCATGGGGCTTGGCTTGCAAGCCGATTTGGGCCTGCAGGCCGCATGGTTGCTGAATCGCGCGGTTGCTATTTTCGCATTGCTGCGCTGCAAGAACGACGCATCACGAGACGCCGCACGATTGAAAAAATTAGCGCTGCACCACCTGCGGCGGAAACATCTGTGGATTCCAGCCGAGCTGTTCGCGCAGCAGGCGCCAGTCGAAGCCCGCGCCCGGATCCTGTTTGCGGCCCGGCGCGATGTGCTCGTGGCCGGCGATGTGCGCGATCGCGTAGTGCTGCGCGATGGCGGCGCACAGGCTCGCGAGCGTCTCGTATTGCGGCTCTTCGAAGGGCTGGCCTTCGAGGCCTTCGAGTTCGATGCCGACTGAGTCGTCGTTGCAGTTGCCGCGGCCGCGCCACGACGACACGCCGGCATGCCAGGCACGGTCGTCGCAGCTCACGAACTGCCAGAGTTCGCCGTTGCGGCGCACGAAGAAATGCGAGGACACCTCGAGGCCGCGGATCGACTGGAAGTAGGGGTGTGCGTCCCAGTCGAGCTGGTTGGTGAACAGTTGCTGCACCGCGTCGCCGCCATATTCGCCGGGCGGCAGGCTGATTGAATGCAGCACGATGAGGTCGGTCTGCGCGCCCGTGGGGCGGGGCCCGAAATTTGGCGAGCGCAGCGCCTTCGCGAAGCGATACCAGCCGGCTTGCCAGAGCCCGCTGTCGTTGGCTTCAGTCGTCGACATGGCTGCTCGCGCCATCGTCGCCGTTGGGCGTGGTGATACCCAGCCGCGCGATGCGGTAGCGGATCTGGCGCAGGCTCATGCCGAGCCGCGCGGCGGCCGCGGTGCGGTTGAAGCCGCTCTCGTGCAGCGCACGCACGAGGATCTCGCGCTCCTGCTGATCGAGATAGGCCTGCAGGTCGGAGGGCAGCGGCGGCGGCGCGACCTTGGGCGGCGCCACCGGCACGCTCGGAAGCGGAGCCAGCGCGACAGGCGCGTCGGTGACGGGCGACAGCGGGGCCGGCGCGGACGCCGCGGCTTCGGCCGCAGCAGTGAAGCCGCCCATCAGGTCGAGATGAAGTTCGTCGCCATCGTTCAGCGCCACTGCGCGGTGCAACAGGTTTTCGAGCTCGCGCACGTTGCCGTTCAGCGGATGCTGCGCGAGGCGGCGCAGCAGTTCGTTCGACAGATGCGGCACGGGCAGGCCGCCGTCCTGTGCGATGCGCGAGAGCAGCGCGGCGCACAGCGCGGGCAGGTCCTCACGGCGGTCGCGCAGTGCGGGCACCGCGATCTCGATCACGTTGAGGCGGTAGAAAAGATCCTGGCGGAAGCGGCCGGCCTGCACTTCGGCGTGCAGGTCTTTATGAGTGGCACTGACGATGCGCACGTCGACAGCTTCTTCCTGCGTCGAGCCGATCGAGCGCACGCTGCGCTCCTGGATCGCGCGCAGCAGCTTCGACTGCATGGCCAGCGGCAGGTCGCCGATCTCGTCGAGAAACAGCGTGCCGCCGCGCGCGGCCTGGAAGTAGCCGTCACGGTCTTGCGAGGAGCCGGTGTACGAGCCCTTGCGCGCGCCGAAGAATTCGGCCTCGAGCAGATTCTCGGGAATCGCGCCGCAGTTCACCGCGACGAATGGGCCTTCGCTGCGCTGGCTGCAGGCATGCACGGCGCGCGCAACCAGTTCCTTGCCTGTGCCCGATTCGCCGCGCACCAGCACCGGCGCCATGCCGCGCGCCACCTTGGCGATGCGCGACTTGACGAGGCGCATGGGCTCCGATTCGCCCACGAGACGGTCGAGCGCGGCGATGCCGGTGCCGGAGGTGACCACCGTTGCGTCGGCGCTGTTGTTGCTCGCGGGTACCGCCTGCACGGGCTTGGCCACCGGCTGCGGCGCCAGCCGCGCCTGCACGGCGGAAGCCACGACGGCGCGGAACTGCTTCAGGTCGACCGGCTTCGTGAGGTAGTCGAAGGCGCCGGCCTTCAGTGCTTCCACCGCGTTCTCGGCCGAGCCGTATGCCGTCATCACCACGCAGCGCTCGCTGCGCTGGGCCTTCTGGATGCGGTGGATGATCTCCATGCCCTGCCCGTCGGGCAGCCGCATGTCGGTGATCACGGCGTCGAAGCGGCCGGCCTCCAGGTGCTGCCAGGCTTCCGACACGCTGCCTGCGGCCTCGACGCGATAGCCCTCGCGCAGCAGCGTCAATTCATAGAGCGTGCGCAGGTCGGGTTCGTCGTCGATGACCAGGATCTGCGCCGGTCGCTGGGTGGAAGGGGGGGGAGTGCTCACGGCGCTATTGTGTCAGCCGGTTTTCGCTGGGGGCGAAGCTGACGAAGAATTCGTTGCCCTCGGGCCCGCCCGGCACCAGCGCGCGCCGCTCGTAGCCGATGGTGGCGCCATGCCGCCGGCACAACTCGCGGCACAGGAACAGGCCGAGCCCGCTGGAGCGGCTTTCGGAAGAGAAGAAGGGCTCGAACAGGTGCCGCTGCACCGCCGGCTCCAGCGGCGCGCCGTCGCTCCACACCATCAGGCTGGGGCGGTTGGTGCCGCTGCGCTGCAGCGCGGTCAGCACCTGGATCGAGTCTTCGCGCTTGCCGGCGTAGCGCGAGGCGTTGTCCAGCAGGTTCACGATCAGGCGGCGCAGGTGCTCGGCGTCGAAGCGCACCTCGCTGCTGGGCGCATCGAGCGACACCAGCACGCCCTTGCGCTGGGTCTGGCGCACCCATTCCTCGGCCAGCACCTGCACCGCAGGGTCGAGCACGACCTGCTCGCCGAGCGACAGCACGCGCTGCTGGCGGGCGCGCGAGACGTCGAGCACGTCGTCCACGATGCGCGCGAGCCGCTGCGCGTTGTGCTGCACCATGCTCGTGAGCTTGCGGTGCGCCGGGTCTGTCAGGTCTTCGTTGAGCAGCGCGCTGGCCTGGGTGATGGCGGCCAGCGGGTTGCGGATTTCATGCGCCACGGCCGCCGACATGCGGCCCATTGCGGCCAGCTTCTCGGTGCGGATGCGGGCTTCGAGCTCGCGCAGGTCCTGCAGGAACATCACGCACAGGCTGTCGATGCGCTTCTCGCTGGTGGGCGTGAGCCGCGTGCGCACGCGCACCTCGCGCGCCGCGCCGCGCACCTGCGCCACCGGGATTTCTTCCGTCTGCGGCGCTCGCCGCGCGAAGGTCTGGCGCGCCAGCGCGGCCAGCGCATGCCAGGCGGGTTGAGCATGCAGCGGGAACGGCAGCGTCAGCTTCGCCAGGCCCTGGCCAAGGATGGCATCGGCTGCTGGGTTGGCCGCATGTACCAGGCCTTCGGCGTCGATCACCAGCACGCCTTCGCTCAGCGTCTCGATCACCAGGTCGTTGACCTGCGCCTGCATCTGCGCGCTGCTGCGGCTGCGCTGCGCCACGGCTTCCTCGCGCGCCAGCCGGCGGGCCATTTCGTGCGCGAGCAGCGCCACCACGAAGAGACCCGTGCCGGTGAGCGCCGCCTGCACGAAGCGCGGCGAAGAATCGCCCGGCTGCTGCAGCCAGTGCCAGCCCGCGTCGGCCAGCAACAGCAGCGTGACCGTGGCGGTGGTGCCCAGGCTCACGATCATGGTGCCCAGCACCGCGCTCATGAGCACCGGCAGCGCGAACAGCGGCGTGTAGTTGACGTTGCCGCCCTGCAGCACCTGCAAGGCGGTGAAGGCGGCCAGATCGATGCCGATGGTCAGCAGCCAGAGCGCGGCAAAACCGCGGATCGGCGGCTGCACGCGCGTGTAGCGCATGCCCAGCCAGGTCGCGGCGAGGTAGAGCGCCGAGATGGTGATGGCCATCGGCTGCATCGTCTGCCCGATGACAAAGGCCACGCCCTGCAGCAGCATCAGCACCAGCGCGATGAAGCAGCGCGCGGCCATGAAGCCACGCCAGAGCCGGATCAGCGCCGAGCTTTCGCCCGTGCCCTGGTCGAGCACGTCCCAGTCGGTGACCGGCTCGCCGCGCGACCAGAGGGGGGCGCTCATTGGGGCGTTGCGGCTTCGCGGTGCGCGGTGCTGCAATAGACCGCGCCGCCGGGGCCGGCGATGGCATCGGTCGCCGGCAGGTGCAGGCCGCAATGGGCGCAGCGCACCATGGCCTGCGGCGGGCCGGCTGGTGCGGCGGGGCGCTGCTGCGCCTTGGCCGCGCGCTCGCGCATGGCGTCGCGCATTTCTTCGCGGCGGTTCTTGCGCCAGAGCCAGATCGCGACCCAGAGCACCGCGAGGACGAGGAGGTATTTCATTTCAGACGGGAGGACGCGCAAGCACCACTTCGAGCACGAAGCGTGAACCCACGTAGGCCAGCAGCAACAGGGCCGAGCCGGCGTACAGCACGCGGCGCGCAGTGCGGCCGCGCCAGCCGAAGCGGGCCCGGCCGATCAAAAGGATCGCGAAGGTGATCCAGGCGAGCACCGAGAAGATGGTCTTGTGGTCCCACTTCCAGACGCGGCCGGCGGCGCCGTACAGCTGCTCGCTGAACAGCAGGCCGGCCAGCAGCGTGGCCGACAGCAGCACGAAGCCGGCGGTGACGAATCGGAAGGTGAGCCGTTCGAGCGTGAGCAGCGGCACGCCGCCCTGCGGCTCGGCGGTGGCCAGGCGGATCTGCTTTTCGGCACGGGTGATCAGCCAGGCGTGCACGACAGCGGCGCCGAACAGGCCGTACGAGGCGATGCCCAGCGCCAGATGCAGCGGCAGCCACGGCGAAGCCGTGACGTGCAGCGGCGTGCCGGGAAACAGGATGGCCAGCAGCACCGCGGCCGCGCCCAGCCAGGCGAGCGCGCGCCGCACCTTCAATTGGGGATACATGCGGCTTTCGACCGCGTAGACGGTGAGCACCAGCCACGCGGTGACCGACAGGGCGGGTGCGAAACCGAAGCGCGGCTCGCTGCCGATGAGGCCGTGGGCCAGCACGGCGGCATGCAGAATCCATGCAATTCCGAGGGCCCACTGGGTCGATTGACGGCTCAGTTTGGCACCGGCACCGGCAACGAAACCGTAGGCAACCGCAGTGGCGATGCCCAGCGCCACGCCGAGCGGGGAGGGGATCGCTAAAATCATCGGCCGGAGTGTACCGGCTGAATTAAGACCTCCCCCAGGCTTCGCGCACTTCGTGTCGCTTCGCCAACCCCCTCACCGGGGGCAACACCAGCGGCCCGGCGAAGCCGGTTCCGCGGTGTTCCACCAGGGCGGGGCGGCGATACTGGCTTCAGATTTTTCGTTTCCTGCGATTTTCCATTTGTCCCGCCCCAGCGGGCAGCAAGGCTTCCTCTTCATGGCCACCGCCCTCACAGAAAAGTTCTCCCGCCTCGTCAAGACGATGAGCGGCCAGGCCCGCATCACCGAAAGCAACGTGCAGGACATGCTGCGCGAAGTGCGCATGGCGCTGCTGGAGGCCGACGTGGCGCTGCCCGTGGTGCGCGACTTCGTCGCCCGCGTGAAAGAGAAGTCGCTCGGCCAGGAAGTGCTGGGCTCGCTCAAGCCGGGCCAGGCGCTGGTCGGCATCGTCAATCGGGAACTCGCCGCAACCATGGGCGAGGGCGTGTCCGACATCAACCTCGCGGCCCAGCCGCCGGCGGTGATCCTGATGGCCGGCCTGCAAGGTGCCGGCAAGACCACCACCACCGCCAAGCTCGCCAAGCACCTGATCGAGAAGCGCAAGAAGAAGGTGCTCACGGTGTCGGGCGACGTGTATCGCCCGGCCGCCATCGAGCAGCTCAAGACCGTTACCAAGCAGGCCGGCGCCGAGTGGTTCCCGAGCACGCCCGACCAGAAGCCGCTCGACATCGCACGCGCCGCGCTCGACCACGCCAAGCGCCATTACTTCGACGTGCTGCTGGTCGACACGGCCGGCCGCCTTGCCATCGACGAAGTGCTGATGACCGAAATCAAGCAGCTGCATGCGGCGCTCGACCCGGTCGAAACCCTGTTCGTGGTCGATGCCATGCAGGGCCAGGACGCGATCAACACCGCCAAGGCCTTCAAGGAAGCGCTGCCGCTCACCGGCATCATCCTGACCAAGACCGATGGCGACTCGCGCGGCGGTGCGGCGCTGTCGGTGCGCCAGGTCACGGGCGTGCCGATCAAGTTCGCGGGCACCAGCGAGAAGATCGACGGCCTCGAAGTGTTCGACGCCGAGCGCCATGCGGGCCGCATCCTGGGCATGGGCGACATCGTCGCGCTGGTCGAGCAGGTCACGGCCGGCGTCGACGTGGCGGCGGCGCAGAAGCTCGCCGCCAAGGTCAAGAGCGGCGCGGGCTTCGACCTCAACGACTTCCTCGGCCAGCTGCAGCAGATGAAGCAGATGGGCGGCCTCTCCAGCCTGATGGACAAGCTGCCCGCGCAGATGGCCGCCAAGGCCACCGAAGCCGACATGACCCGCGCCGAGCGCGACATCCGCCGCAAGGAAGGCATCATCAACAGCATGACGCCGCTGGAGCGCCGCAAGCCCGAACTGCTGAAGGCCACGCGCAAGCGCCGCATCGCGGCCGGCGCCGGCGTGCAGGTTCAGGAAGTGAACCGCCTGCTCAACGAGTTCGAGCAGATGCAGGGGATGATGAAGAAGATGAAGGGCGCCGGCCTCATGAAGATGATGAAGAAGATGGGCGGCATGAAGGGCATGGGCGGAATGGGTGGGCCCGGCGGTCCCAAGCTGCCGTTCTAGGCGAACGCTTCGCCCCTCCATATATATAAGAAGGCCCGCCGGTTCGCACTGGCGGGCCTTCTGTCTTCAGGTCTGCACTTCGTAGACCGTTTCGTGCGCCTCGGTTGGCGCAGGCAACTCCCAGCGGTGCAGCATCCGCTCGATGCCCGCGTTCGACAGCGTCGTGTCGCGCTCGCGGTTGCGGCGCATCAGCTCTGCGTGCGGCGCTTCCAGGTACACCAGCTCGATCTGCGCGTGGTAGGCCCATAGCAGGTCGAGCGTCTTGGTGCGCATCTGCTGGCTCAGGTGCGTGGCGTTCCAGACGAAGCGCTGCTGCTTGCGCAGCAACGCCTTCGCCTGATCGACCGCGTGATGTGCCGCGAGCCCGTCGTTCTCGCCGTGCTTCAGGCCCAGCTCGGCGCGCGCATCGTCGAAGGACACAACCGGCCAGCCCTTGCGGTGCCGTGCCACCCAGTGGTTCTTGCCGCTGGCCGGCAGGCCGCACATCACCGTTACCCGTGAGCCCGGCGTCTGGAACAGCGGGTAGTCGGGGCTGGTGTCGGCTCCGCGGAAGTAGGCCAGGCGCGTGTGGGCGTCGACCATCTGGCGAGGGCCTTCCCAGCAGCCTTCTTCCTGTGCCAGCTCCTCGAAGAGCGCGATGTCGGCCATGCTGTCCGCGCGCTTCTCGTAGTGGCGGCCGAGCATGTCGCAGCGCGCCACGCAACACAGGTCGGGCAGGCTCAACTCCCAGGAGAGCTTGTGCACCAGCCACTCCGGCCGCACGCCCTTGCGCGAGGCGAAGGCATGGAACGGCACCTGGTGCACGGCGATGATCCGGCACACGGCCTCGCGCAGCGCGAAAGGCACGCGGGCCTTCCACATCAGCACCCGCACGTCGACCGCGCCGCGGCGCGAGTGGCCGGGCTGGCCGATGCAGCCGCTGGCTTCGTCGATCACCGTGGTGTCGGGCTTGGCGATGTCGTGCAGCAGGCAGGCCATGAACAGCACGAAGCGGCCGTCGGCATCGGCGCGCTGGTAGTGCGCGTCCTGCATCAGCGCGTCGAGCACCATGCGCGTGTGGATGCCGACGTTGCCTTCGGCGTGGTAGTACGGGTCTTGCGGCGTCTCTTCGAGGCGCAGCAAGGCCGGCAGCAGGTCGCAGCATTGCGCCCAGTCGGTGCCTTTGTCGGGCGCGGGCACCAGGGCGCGCAGATCGTCGTATGTCATCGCGGCCTCCCTTGGGTTGCGAGTTCGGCGGGGTCGCGCAAGGTGCGCAGCCCCAGGTCTTGCCAGGTGACCGGCGGCGTCGGTGCGTAGAGGTCCACGCCGGGCGCGAGCTGGTTGGGCAGCACTGGCCGGCGGCTGTGGTGCGAGCCCGAGTCGAGGATGGTCTGGACGAAGTCCGGGCGCACCCACTTGTAGCGGCCCGTCACCTGCCCATCCGATTCGGTCTTGAGGTACAGGCCCTCGGCCAGATCGGACAGGTCGGTCTGCTGGCGCACGAGATCGAGCGGCTGGCCTTCGTTCGCCACCGCGTCCTCGAAGGCCGTCTTCCAGTCCGCGCTGCGCGCCAGCGAAGGCCGCACGAGCGCTCGCAGTGCTTTGGCATGGCGCGGCATCACGCCTTCGTAGAGCACGGGCACCGGCAGCACGGGGCTGCCCGCGAGCAACGCATGCCGCGCCGGTGTCGAGAGAAAGCGCTGCGCCTGCCGGTCGTAGATGTCGAACTCCAGGAAGAAGGCCGGCAGCCGGTCGTACCAGCAGCTGTGCTTGGCAAAGCACCATTCGCCGTACATCACGTAGCGGTCTTCGAGGCGCTCCAGCAGCGCTGCTTCATGGGCGGCGGCCCAGTGCTTGAACAGGTTGAACTGCCGCTCGCCGGCGCCGCCTGCGAGGTAGTGGCCGCGCGATTGCAGCAGCAGTTCGCCCGCCGAAGTGAACGACACGGCCGCATTGGCGCCATCGAATTTTTCCTCGATGACCACGTGCTGGCCATGCAGCGCCGACAGCGGCGTCTGGCCGTCGTCGCTGTCGCCGGCCTGCAGGCGCGAGCCTTCCAGATGCGCAGTACGCGGGTACTTGAGCAGCGGAATCGATGAAAGAGAAGAAGAGAGAGGGAACACGTTGTTCTCCAGATGGAAATCAGGAAGAACCGACAACGTGCGGGAGCGAAGCTGGAAAAGAGTGCGGTCAGCGGAAAGCGCAGCCAGGCGCCCGACTTGACCAGCAATGAAGTGGCGTTGTCGGCGTCAGAGAGTGATGACGGCGAATCGGGGCACTTGGCGCTCCAGGGGATCGAGGGATCCGTGGGTTGAAAAAAGGAAGGCGCGATTCTAGCCACGCAGCATGAAAAAAGCCGACCCTGAGGCCGGCTTTTCGAGGTGCTGTGTCTTCAGCGCATCAGACAGTTGCCAGTGCGGGGCGCGCCAGGCGCACTGCATGCATCCATGCGCGGCGCAGCACGGCCGGCGAGCGCGATTCCTCGGGAATCAGCAGGTAGCCGCGGTCACGCAGCGTGGTGCCCAGCGCGATCTGGCTGGTCAGCACGGTCAGCGGAATCGCCAGCAGCAGCGGCAGGCCAACGGGCATGAGCCAGATCAGAGCGCTCGGGTCGATCATCGCGACGCCGACGGCCAGCATGGCGATCACCAGCGTCATGGGGGCCAGCTGCGAGGCAGCGACCTTCCACGGCACGGCAGCGGCTTCACGCGGGGGCGACTTCCAGTCGAGCTTGATGCCGGTGAGGGCGACCAGCACGAACAGCGAGTGGGCCAGCATGCGGACCGGGGCTTGCACGATGGCAAGGCCGCTTTCCATCACCGAGCTCTTCACCAGGCCCCACGCACCGCCGTACTGGCGTTGCTCACCGCGCATCAGCACGGCAGCGATGCCCAGCACGCGCGGCAGGAACAGCAGGCACAGGGTCCAGACCCACAGGCCGGCCAGTTCGGCGGGCAGCACGCTCCAGCTCGACACGAGGCTCGAGCCGCTCAGCCACAGGGCGGTGCCCAGCGTCAGGAACGCGAGCCACAGCGGAGCCGAGACATAGGCCATGGTGCCGGTCACGAACATCGCGCGGTGCACCGGGTGGATGCCGGGCTCGGCCATCAGGCGGGCGTTCTGCAGGTTGCCCTGGCACCAGCGGCGGTCACGCTGCAGTTCGGCCAGCAGGTCCGGCGGTTGCTGTTCGTAGCTGCCGACCAGGTCGGACACCAGCCATACGTTGTAGCCGGCACGGCGCATCAGCGCAGCTTCGACGAAGTCGTGCGACATGATGCCGCCCGACATGCCGCCGGTGCCCTTGATCGGGGCCAGCGCGCAATGCTTCATGAAGGGTTCGACGCGAATGATGGCGTTGTGGCCCCAGTAGTGCGATTCGCCCAGTTGCCAGAACTGCATGCCCAGCGTGAACAGGCGGCCCGTCACGCGGGAAGCGAATTGCTGTGCGCGGGCGTGCAGCGTGACGTGGCCGATGGCTTGCGTCGCGGTCTGGATGATGCCGGCGGTGGGGTTGGCTTCCATCAGCTTGACCATCGAGGTCAGGCAGTCGCCGCTCATCACCGAGTCGGCGTCGAGCACGACCATGTAGCGGTAGTCCTTGCCCCAGCGGCGGCAGAAGTCGGCCACGTTGCCGGCCTTGCGGTGCGTGCGGCGGGTGCGCAGGCGGTAGTACACCTCGACCTGCGGCTGGTTCGGGCTCTCGGCCAGGGCGGCGCGCAGGTCTTCCCAGGCGGCGCGCTCGGCGGCGGCGGTCTCGGGGTTGTAGCTGTCGGACAGCACGAACACGTCGAACTGCTTGGCGTGGCCGGTGGCCGCGACCGATTCGCAGGTGGCGCGCAGGCCGGCGAACACCGTGGCCACGTCCTCGTTGCAGATCGGCATGATGATCGCGGTGCGTGCCTCGGGATTCATCGGGTGGTTGACCACCTGTTTCGCCGAGAGGGCGTGCTTGTCACCGCGCACGGAAACGTAGAAGCCCATGAGCGCGGTCACGAAGCCGGTCACGACCCAGCCCGAAAGCAGGCCGTAGAGACCGATCTGGCCGTATTCGAGCCAGAGGTTGTCGTAGTCGGGTTGCACGCTGGCGAACAGCGACGACGCGATCACGGTGCTCAGCAGCGTGAGCATCATGAAAGCGAAGCGGCGCTGTGCGGCGGCGCGCTGCCAGGGTTGCTTGGCCTGCCGGGCGTCGTGGACGCCGGCTTCGGCGTCACGGCCCGCGCCGAGCTTGACCAGCGCGGCGGTGCCGAGGCTGTTCCAGAAGCCGCGCCAGGGGCGAGGTGTCATGGAACCGCGGTTGACGGGGGGGGCGGTGACCGAGTTGGGATGGCGTTCTTCGCGAACCGGGCTACGGCGCGAAAAATCGGTATCGGCCAGCACGTTCAGTTGGGAGAAGTCGTTCGGCTTCATGTGATTTACCAACGTTGCTTGTCGAGGGAAGGGGTGTCGCCAATGGCGGGAAAGCGCTTGATCACGCAATCCGGCTCAGCGCCGCCAGCGCTTGCGAGCGCGGCCAGCGAATGACCCGCGGCACGGGGCCGCGAGGGGGAAAACTGCTTTTGACGCAGGCCGTCGCGCTGCTGGCGCAGTGCGAAAGATGGGCTGGTGAGTGCTGTCATGCCTGTACAGGGGCAAACCCTGTGCCAGGCTGGAAAAACGCTTTCAGATCAACAACTTGGAGCGATCTGACGGTGTTTTTCGCGGGAAGAGGCTGCTGGAAGGCCTCAAAACCCCTGTTTTTGTCGCCGAATCCCGACAAGCCTTCTGGGCTGGTGGGGATAGGTCATATAAATCAATGACTTAGGTGCGTCGCTACTCGGCGACAGGGTCCCCGCCCGGAGCGACAGCGTCGGCCTTGAAGTGGCCCGGCGTGAGTTCGTGCTTCTGCAAAAGCCGGTAGAACTCCGTGCGGTTGCGGTCGGCCAGGCGGGCCGCGTCGGCCACGTTGCCGTCCGTCAGTTTCAGCAGGCCGACGAGGTAATCGCGCTCGAAACGCTGCTTGGCTTCGGCGTAGGTCTGGACTTCGACCGTCGGCACACGCAGCGCCCGCTGCACCAGCGCGAGCGGAATCAGCGGCGAGCTCGACAGCGCACAGACCTGCTCGACCACGTTGAACAGCTGGCGCACATTGCCCGGCCAGGCGGCCGTGGTCAGCGCCTTCAGCGCCTCGGGTGCAAAGCCGGACAGCCGCTTGCCGTACTTGGTCGACAGGCGCTGCAGGAAGTGATTGGCCAGCAGCGGGATGTCTTCGCGCCGTGCCGACAGCGGCGGCAGCGTGAGCGTCACCACGTTCAGGCGGTAATACAGGTCTTCGCGGAACTGGCCGGCTTCCATCGCGGCGTCGAGGTCGCGGTGGGTGGCCGAGACGATGCGCACGTCGACCTCGATCGACTGGCTCGCGCCCAGCGGCCGCACCGCGCGCTCCTGCAGCACGCGCAGCAGTTTGACCTGCAGGGCAGGCGGCATGTCCCCGATTTCGTCGAGCAGCAGCGTGCCGCCGTCGGCCTGCTGGAACAGGCCCTTGTGATTCGCGTGGGCGTCAGTGAAGGCGCCCTTCATGTGGCCGAACAGTTCCGACTCGAGCAGCGCTTCCGGAATGGCGCCGCAATTGACGGCCACGAAGGGCTTGTCGGCGCGCGCGCTGGCCTTGTGGATGGCGCGTGCCAGCAGCTCCTTGCCGGCGCCGGAGTCGCCGCGCAGCAGCACGGAAGCATCTGACTTGGCGACCATGCGCGCCTCGGCCAGCAGCTCGGCCATGCGGTTGCTGCGGCTCACGATCTCGGCGCGCCAGCTGTCGTCGCCGGCCTTGCTCGGCGTGGTGGCGGGGGCGCCGAGCGCCAGTGCCTGCGCGATCTTGTCGAGCAGCTCGCGGCCGTCGTAGGGCTTGGTGAGGTAGGTGAACACGCCCCGCGCCGTAGCCTCGACCGCGTCGGGAATGGTGCCGTGCGCGGTGAGCAGAATCACCGGCAGCGAAGGGTGGCGCTTGCGGATCTCGTCGAACAGCTGGAGGCCGTCGCGCCCGGGCAGGCGCACGTCGCTCAGCACGAGCTGCGGATGCTCGATTTCCAGCTGCGTGAGCGCCGTCTCTGCAGAGGTGACGGCCGTGACCTGGTAGCCCGCCGAGCTCAGCCGCATCGAGAGCAGCCGCAGCATGTCCGGGTCGTCGTCGACCACGAGAAGACGGGCGCCAGAGGTGCTCATTGGTTCGGTTTGCTTCCGGTAGGCGGCGCCGCAGGGGTGGCTGCGGCCGGGGTGGTGTTGGGCCGCGCAAAGCTGCGCTCGATGGCGCGCAGGGCTTCGATGCGGTCGTTCAGCTGGTCTATGCGGCGCTGGCTGTCGCGCAGCTGCTGCACCTGCCTGTCACGGTCGTCTTCCACGCGGCGCTGCTCTACATAGCGCGCGGCCAAGGCGCGTGCCAGCGGATGCAGGGCCTGCGCCTCGGGCGCGGGGTTGGCGATCACGCGTTGCAGCAGGCCCAGCGCGCGCGCCAGGTCGGCTGGCACGCGGGTTTGCGAGAGCAGCAGCGCCAGTTGCATCTGCGCCGTGGGCGCATCGCCGGGGTCGCCGATGCGCGCGATTTCCGTGTTCAGGTCGGCGCCGTTCAGCGGGCGCACCCTGTCGGCATACGACAGCATGGCCGCCTGCGGCCCCTGCGTCATCAATGTGAAGAGCGACGAGGCCGGCTGCGTGGCCGGGGCCTTGGGCTCGGCCTCGACCGGCATCACGCGCGGCACGACCGGGGGCGGCGGCAGCGCATCGGCCTCCGCGGGCGGCTTGGGCTGCGTGGCGCAGGCGGCCAGCAGCAGGACGAAAGGCACGGTCATCGCCCCGGCGAAGGAGGAACGGCGGACGAACGAAAAAGACATGGGTCGAAGAAAGGACGCGAGGCGGTCAGGCAGTGTTGGAGAGGGGAAGCCGGGGAGGTCAGGCCGTGCGCGGCAGTTCGATGCGAAAGCGAGCACCGGGACCGCCGGGCTGCAGAGTGATGCGGCCCCCGTGGGCTGCAATGTACTCCTGCACGATGGAAAGTCCGATGCCCGTACCTTTCACCGTGTGCTCGGGCTGGCGTTCGCCGCGGAAGAAGGGTTCGAAGATCCGGTCGCGGTCGCCCTCGGCAATGCCGGGCCCGGCGTCGTTCACGTCGATGTGCACCGCCTCGGGCGTCCCCGACACCGCCAGGGTGATGACACCGCCCGTTACCGAAAAGCGAATGGCGTTGCTCAACAGATTGGCGATTGCGGTGCCGAGCTTGGTGCGGTCGACCGTCATTGCGATGGGCTCGCCCTCGGCGCGCACGCGCAGTCCGTGCGACTGCCACTGCAGGCGCTGCGCCTCGATCTGTTCCTCGATCAGCGGCAGCAGCTCGGTGCGTTCGCGGCGCAATTCGCGCGCCTCGAAGGCGGCGGCGTTGAAGCGCAGCAGCGCCTCGATCTGGCCCTGCAGCGCCACGGTGTTCTGCTGCAGGATCTGTGCGACTTCGAGCTGCGCCGGGTTCAGCGGCCCGGTCACACCGTCTTCGAGCAGCGAGACGCCCTCGCGCAGCGCGGCCAGCGGTGTCTTCAGCTCGTGCGATACGTGGCGCAGGAAGCGCGCCTTGTCGGCGTCGAGCTCGGTCAGGCGCAGCCGCAGCCATTCGAGCTGCTGCGACACGCGCCGCACGTCGGCCGGGCCGCGGATGTCGATGGGCTCGTCGAGCCGGTTCTGGCCGAGGCCGACGATGGCGTGCTCCAGCCGCTTGAACGGCCGCGCCAGCCAGATGCCGAAGGCCAGCGCCAGCGACACGGCCAGCACGCTGGCGGCCACCACTTCGCGCATCAGCCGGCGGCGCGCGTTCTCGATGCGCTTGGCCAACGCATCGTTCTGCGTTTCGATCAAAAACTGCGCCTGCTGCGCGAGATTGGTGTTGAGCGCGTCGAGCTCGCGGAACTGCATGGCCATCGTGCTTTCGCGGGCGAGGGCGCTGTCGGCGTTGCCGCTCATCAGGCCCTCGATCACGCCGAGCTGGGTGCGCCACATCTCGATGCCGGCGGGCGCGAGGCCGTTCTTTTCCAGCCGCTCCAGCACCTGATGCGCTTCGCGCGCCGCGTCGTCGAAGCGGCGGCGCAGCACCGCGTCGTTGAGCACCAGCGACTGGCGCCCCGCGCGCTCCATGGCCGCGCTGCGTTCGGCCAGCGACTGGGACGCGCCCGACAGGCGCAGCGCACGCGCGGCCGCGTCGCGGCTTTGCGTCATCAGTACGTCGTACTGCAGCACCGAGCGCAGCGCCACGCCAACCAGCAGCGCGGTGATCAGCAAGAAGGCAAACAGCAGGAGCTGCTGGAACGAGCCCCGTATGGAAGGTCGCTTCGCCATCAGTGGGCGAGCGCCGGCATCAACGATTCGCTCGTGACCACCTCGCCGCGCAGCGTGTAGGCCAGCGAGCGGGTGATGCGCAGATCGGTCATCTGGCCGACTAGCCTTGCGTCGCCCTCGAAGTTGACGACGCGGTTGCAGGCGGTGCGGCCCATGAGTTCGTTCGCATCCTTGCGCGAGGCGCCTTCCACCAGCACGCGCTGCGTGGTGCCGACCAGCGCCTGGCCGAAGCGCTTCACGTTGGTGTCGATCACGGCCTGCAGCGTGTGCAGGCGCGCGAGCTTCACCTCGTGCGGCGTGTCGTCATGCAGCGCGGCGGCGGGCGTGCCGGGGCGCGGGCTGAAGATGAAGCTGAAGCTGGCGTCGAACTGGCAGTCGTCGATCAGCTTCATCATCTTGTTGAAGTCGTCGTCGCTCTCGCCGGGGAAGCCGACGATGAAGTCGCTGCTCAATGCGAGCTCGGGGCGGATGGCGCGCAGCTTGCGCACCGTGCTCTTGTATTCCATGGCGGTGTAGCCACGCTTCATCGCCATCAGGATGCGGTCGCTGCCGTGCTGCACCGGCAGGTGCAGGTGGCTCACGAGCTGGGGCACCTTCGCGTAGGCCTCGATCAGCCGCGGCGTGAACTCGTTCGGGTGGCTCGTGGTGTAGCGGATGCGCTCGATGCCGGGAATTTCTGCGACGTATTCGATCAGCAGCGCGAAGTCGGCAATTTCGGCGGTGTCGCCCATCTTGCCGCGGTAGGCATTCACGTTCTGGCCCAGCAGCGTGATCTCGCGTACGCCCTGGTCGGCCAGGCCGGCGATCTCGACCAGCACGTCGTCGAGGGGGCGGTTCACTTCCTCGCCGCGGGTGTAGGGCACCACGCAGTAGCTGCAGTACTTGGAGCAGCCTTCCATGATCGATACGAAGGCCGTCGCACCCTCGACGCGCGCGGGCGGCAGGTGGTCGAACTTCTCGATCTCGGGAAAGCTGATGTCCACCTGCGGGCGGTTCAGGCGCTCGCGGTCGTTCAGCATCTCGGGCAGGCGGTGCAGCGTCTGCGGCCCGAACACGATGTCGACGTAGGGAGCGCGCGCGATGATGGCCTCGCCCTCCTGGCTCGCCACGCAGCCGCCCACGCCGATCTTCACGCCCTTGGCCTTCAGGTGCTTCACGCGGCCGAGGTCGGAGAACACCTTCTCCTGCGCCTTCTCGCGCACCGAGCAGGTGTTGAACAGGATGAGGTCGGCCTCGTCCACGTTCTGCGTGGGCTCGTAGCCCTGGGCTGCGTTGAGCACGTCGGCCATCTTGTCCGAGTCGTACTCGTTCATCTGGCAGCCGAAGGTCTTGATGAATACTTTTTTCATGGGGAACTCTCTCTGCCCTCCGAGGGTGGAGGGCTGCAGGTGCGCGCGGCGCGCCGCTGCGTTATTGCGTGTTGACGGTGTCGTTCGAGGTGAACGGCCAGATGTTCAGGAGCGGCTTGTCCAGCGACTCGCGGCTGGCCATGGCTTCGTCGGGCGTGAGGATCCACACCTCGCGCAGCAGTCCGGCGGCGTCGCGCGTGTAGTTGACGAGGTACTTCTGGCCGACGATGGCACCGGGCATCACCAGCATGTTCTGGCCGCTGCGGATGCGCGCGCCGGCGCCCAGGCGGTCAGGCTTGCCATCGAGCTCGACCTCGGGCGCGTTGGTGACCATGAATTTGCCGCGCAAAGTGCCGATAGGGAAAGTGCGACCGCCAACGAGCGATTCGTTCTGGGTCTGCGGCCGGGGCACTTCGTCCTGGGCGCTGGCGGTGAGCGGGAAAAGGCCTGCAGCAGCAATGGCTGCTGTGCAAACTGCTATGAAAGTGAGAGCATTCGTGATTGTCTTGCAGCGGTTCATGGGGTTTATCCAGAGGCTGTGGAGCGGCGATTTTAGCGAGGGGGTGTGGTTTCCTCGCGCCGGCCACAGTCAGTTATGCGGGGCTTCGGGTTGACCTGCTTTACATTTCTTTACAGGCCCCATGAACACCGAGAGTCAGCCGCTGATCCAATAGTCGCTGTCAGCCCAAAGTGCACAAAGAACCCATGAAGAAAAATGTCGCGGTTGCCCTTGCGGGCGTGTTGATCGTAGCCGTCGCAGGCGGGTGGTGGAGCATGTCCGGCGACAAGTCCGCCACAAAGAGTGCCAAGGCCCCGACAGCCAACGGCGGCGCTGCTTCAGGCGGCGGCGCGCCCGCGCTCGTGACGCTGGCCACGGCGCAGAAGCAGGACGTGCCGGTGACCGTGCAGGTCAACGGCAGCGTGGTGTCCCTCAACAGCGTCGACCTGCGCCCGCAGGTGACCAACACGGTGAGCGCGGTGCACGTGAAGGAAGGCCAGTTCGTCAAGTCCGGCCAGCTGCTCTTCACGCTCGACGACCGCAACGACCAGGCCAATCTCGCGCGCGCCCGTGCACAGCAGCAAAAGGACGAGGCCACCATGGCCGACCTCGAGCGCCAGTACAAGCGCAGCCAGGACCTGGTGGCGCAGAACTTCATCGCTAAGAGCGCTGCCGACGCCACGCTCTCGCAGCTCGAGGCACAGCGCGCCGCCGTGGCCGCCGACCGCGCGGCCGTGCAGTCGGCGCAGGTGGCGCTGGGCTATGCGACGCTGCGCGCGCCCATTGCGGGGCGTATCGGCGCCGTCAACATCTACCCGGGCACGCTGGTGCAGCCGACGCTGTCGCTGGTCACCATCACGCAGCTCGACCCGATCGCAGTGAGCTTCCCGGTGCCCGAAGGCAACCTGCAAGACCTGCTGGAGGCCGCGCGCTCGCGTTCGAAGGTCGAAGCCGTCGTCACCGGCGGCAAGGCGCCGCTGAGCGGCACGCTCGACTTCGTCGACAACACCGTCGATCCGCAGATCGGCACTGTACGCGCCAAGGCCGTGTTCGCCAACGCCGACCAGAGCCTGTGGCCGGGCCAGTTCGTCGGCACGCGCATCACGGTGCGCACGCTCAATGGCGTCACCGTTGTGCCGGCCGCGGCGCTGATGATGCTGTCCGAGGGCACTTCGCTCTATGTGGTCGACGAGGGCAAGACCGCCACGCGCCGCAAGGTGAAGACGCTGCACACCTTCGGCACCAAGGTCGCGGTCAGCGGCGTGGAGCCAGGCGAGCAGGTGGTGATCGAGGGCAGTCAGAACGTGCGCCCGGGCGGCAAGGTCCGCGTTGATGTCAAGGCGCCGGGTGCGCCCGCCGAGCCTGCAGCGCCCGCCAACGGCACCACCGGCGTCACGCCGGGCAGTGCCGCGTCTTCCGACGGCGCCGACATCAAGCCGCCGAAGCAGGAACGCGCATGAACATTTCGGAGCTCTGCATCCGTCGTCCTGCGATGACGGTGCTGCTGTCTGCGGCCGTGGTGGTCATCGGCATCTTTGCGTACTTCAGCATCCCCGTGGCCGCGCTGCCGAGCTACAACACGCCGGTCATCAACGTCAACGCGCAGCTGCCGGGCGCGAGCCCGGACACCATGGCATCGTCAGTGGCGCTGCCGCTCGAAAAGCAGTTCTCGACCATCCCGGGCCTGCAGACCATCAGCTCGGTGAACACGCAGGGCGTGACCTCGCTCACACTCGAATTCGTGAGCAGCCGCGATATCGACGCCGCCGCCGTCGACGTGCAGGCCGCGCTGCTGCGCGCCCAGCGCCAGCTGCCGCAAGAGCTCACGCAGCTGCCCTCGTACCGCAAGGTGAATCCGGCCGATGCGCCGGTGCTGTTCATAGCGCTGATCTCGCCGTCGATGAACCCGTCGGAGCTCAACGACTACGCCGAGAACCTGATCTCGCCCACGCTCTCGACCATCGACGGCGTGGCGCAAGTGGGCGTGTATGGCCGCAAGGCTTTTGCGGTGCGCATCAAGGCCAACGCCGACCTGCTCAACGCGCGCAACATCACGCTCGACGAACTCGCCAAGGCGGTGAACTCGGCGAATGCCAACACGCCGGTCGGCGTGCTCGACGGCCCGCGCCAGACGCTCACCATCCAGGCCAACCGCCAGCTCATGAAGGCGGCCGACTTCGCCAAGCTGATCGTCGGCCAGCGCAACGGCGCACCGGTGCGGCTCGACGAGGTGGCGACCATCGAGGACAGCTTCGAGTCGGTCAAGACCGCCAGCAGCTTCAACGGGCAGGACTCGATTTCGCTCGCCGTGCAGCGCCAGCCCAATGCCAACACCGTGCAGGTTGTGGACGCGGTGCGCGCGCTCATCCCGCGCTTCAAGGCCGAGCTGCCGCAGTCGGTGGAAATCCAGATGGTGAACGACCGCTCGCTGTCGATTCGCGAGGCCGTGCACGACGTGCAGCTCACGTTGCTGGGCACCATCGCGCTGGTGGTGCTGGTGATCTTCCTGTTTTTGCACCGGTTGGTGGCCACGCTGATTCCGGCCGCGACCATTCCCATTTCGCTGATCGGCGCGGTGGCGCTGCTCTACGCCTTCGGCTACAGCCTCGACAACATCTCGCTGCTCGGCATCACGCTGGCGGTGGGCCTGGTGGTGGACGACGCCATCGTGGTGCTCGAAAACATCATGCGCTACGTCGAGAAGGGCATGGACCCGTTCGCGGCGGCGCTGCGCGGCGCGCGCGAGGTGGGCTTCACCATCGTGTCGATTTCGATCTCGCTGGTGGCCGTGTTCATCCCGATCTTCTTCATGCCGGGCGTGATCGGCCTGCTGTTCCACGAGTTCGCGGTGGTGGTGGCGCTGGCGGTGCTGGTGTCGGCCGTGGTGTCGCTCACGCTGGTGCCGATGCTCGCGAGCCGCTTGCTCAAGCAGGTGCCGCGCAAGGAAGGCGCGCTCGACCACGAAGAAGAACACCCCGAGCCGGGCACTGCCATCGGCCGCGCATTCGAGCGCGGCTACCGCGCGGTGCATGGCGGCTACATGCGCACGCTCGACTGGACGCTGGGGCATCGCAAGGTGATGCTGATGATGGCGGCGCTGACCTTCGTCATCACGGGCTGGCTGTTCGCGACGATCCCGAAGGGCTTCTTCCCAGAAGAAGATATCGGCCAGATCCAGATCACGACCGAGGCGGCCGAAGACATTTCATTCACCGCCATGAAGGCGCTGCAGGACCGCGTGGCCGCAACGCTCAAGGACGACCCGAGCGTCGACTACGTGAGTTCCTTCGTCGGCGTCGGCGGGCCCACGGCCACGCAGAACTCCGGCCGGCTGTTTGCGGTGCTCAAGCCGCGCAGCGAGCGCCCGCAGATGGCGAAGGTGCTCGAGTCGCTGCGCCAGCGCTTCCGCGAGATCCCGGGCATCGCCGTCTACATGCAGCCGGTGCAGAACCTGCGCCTGGGCGGCCGCCAGAGCAAGGCGCGCTTCCAGTACACGCTGCAGAGCGTGAACGCGGGCGAGATGGTGCCCTGGTCTACCAAGCTCATGGAGCGCATGCGCGCCGACCCGGCTTTCCGCGACGTGACCAGCGACTCGCAGAACCGCGGCCTGCAGGCCACGCTCGACATTGACCGCGACAAGGCCGGCGTGCTCGGCGTGGCGGTAGGCGACCTGCGCACCGCGCTCTACAACGCCTACGGCGACCGCCAGATCGGCAGCATCTACGGTTCGAGCAACACCTACCAGGTGATCCTCTCGGCCGCCGACAACGACCGCCAGTTCGAGGAAGACGTCTCGCGCCTGTCGGTGCGCAGCACCACGGGCAGGCTGGTGCCGCTGTCGGCCTTCTCGACTGTCAAGCGCACGGTGGGTCCGACTTCGGTCAACCACCAGGGCCAGCTGCAGGCGGTGACGGTGTCGTTCAACCTCGCGCCCGACGTGCCGCTGGGCAACGCGACCGCGAAGATCGACCAGTTCAAGGACGAGCTGAAGATGCCGCAGTCGATCATCACCACCTACGGCGGCGATGCGGCGGTGTTCCAGAGTTCGCAATCGAGCCAGGCCGTGCTGCTGGTGCTGGCGGTGCTGGTCATTTACGTGCTGCTGGGCGTGCTGTACGAGAGCTACATCCACCCGCTGACGATTCTGGCGGGGCTGCCTTCGGCGGCAGTGGGGGCGCTGATCTCGCTGAAGCTCTTCGGCTTCGACCTGACGCTGATCGCGACCATCGGCATCCTGCTGCTGATCGGCATCGTGAAGAAGAACGCGATCATGATGATCGACTTCGCGCTCGACGCGCAGCGCACCGAGGGCATGCAGCCGGTGGACGCGATCCGCGAGGCCTGCCGCCTTCGTTTCCGCCCGATCCTGATGACCACGCTGGCCGCGCTGATGGGCGCGCTGCCGCTGGCGCTGGGCCTGGGCGCCGGCGCCGAGCTGCGCCAGCCGCTGGGCGTGGCCGTGGTGGGCGGGCTGATCTTCTCGCAGGTGATCACGCTGTACATCACGCCGGCCATCTACCTGGCGCTGGACCGCTACAGCGGCACGGGGCCGATGGTCGATCTGCCGGGAGAGGCCAAAGCCGAAGCTGCAGCGGGCGGTCACGCCGCCTCGCACGCCTGACGGCGATCCAAAAGATGCCGGATGGTCATGAGCGTGAGCCACCCGGCCAGAAAGGACTTTGGCAGTCCTGCGAAACGTCACACCCGGGCCATCGCCAATTGAAGGCGGGCCTCTTCTTCAACGGCTCCTCCCGTTCCCTCCTCCGCTCTTCCCATCCATGTGTGTGACGGGGTGAATGATGGCGATGGGGGAAGGGCTCGACGGTATCCAGCGATACAGGAAGTGGGCTTTTTTCTTATGGTGACGCATCGCGGAAACGCCGCAGGGCCGGCGCATTCGGGATGCTGACCTGCCGGGCCCGCGTTTCAATGAGCCCGTGTCCCGCCAGCGCATTCAACGTGCGGGTGACGGTGACGCGGCTCAATGCCGTCATGGCGCCGATCTGCTCATGCGTCAGATCGACGGTGAGTTGTTTCGATGCCTGCGCCGATGGCAGGCGTGCCACACGCAGCAGCAAATCGATGACCCGCTCCTTGGGCGCCGCCGAGGCCACCCCGGCAAGCTTGGCGACGATCATGTGATTCTTGAAGCCGAGCAGCTGGATCAATGAGGTCGCGAGTTCGGGAAGCTCCGAAAATTGCTGCGCGACATCCGCCGGGCGATAGCGGCTGAGAATGGCCGGCGCGACCGCCCGGGTCGTCGTGGGCCGAGGACTGTCGGCAAACGCGGGGCCTTCGCCAAAAATCGCACCCGGTCCGAAGATCTCGAGCAGGAACTCCGAGCCGTTGCTTCGCTGGATCGTGGAGTGAACGAACCCCGATCGCAAAAGATAGAAGTAGTCGTGCCGTTCGCCTTCGCGCGCAATGGTGTCGCCGGCCTCCAGGGTGACGAAGCTTCCCAGATGCGTGGCGTCGGTCCACGGCGCAGACAGCGTCTGGGATGCATCCCAACTGGCGTACGCCGAGGGGGGCGAATTTGTTCTTTTCATGGGAGCGTCTTGCCCGGGTCGGAGAAAGGCAAGCGGCCCATCGTGCCGTCGCGCTAGGTCGTGGGCTCATCGAGCGGCGTGTCCGCCGCCAGGTGGGCGGTATCGCTCCAGCCCACAAGGCTGAAACCTTCCGGCGTCCACAGCATGCGGTTGATGGCTGCATTGCCCAGCTGCCAGGTGCGTGGCGCCTGCAGCTCCTGGCGGGTGGCTGCGCGGTAGAGCACGTCCATCACGCCGCCGTGTGCAACCAGCACGACCAGCTCGCCCGGATGTCGTGCCGCCAGCTCGGAGGCCACGCCTGTCACGCGGTCGCGGAACACCAGCAGGCTCTCGCCGCCGTCGGGTTCGAACTCGGGGTCGCGCTCGCGCCAGAGCTTGGCCTGCACCGGCAGCGTGGCTTCGATCTCGGCGAAGCTCAGGCCCTCGAAATGCCCGAAGGCACGCTCGCGCAGGCGCGGCTCGGGTTGCACGGCCAGGCCATGGGGCTTGGCGATTTCTTCTGCGGTCTGCCAGGCGCGCGAGAGGTCGCTGGCGTAGACGACACCAATCGGCTCGTCGGCCAGCGCACCACCGGCGCGCCGCGCCTGCCAGAGTCCGGTCTCGTTGAGCCCGATGTCGAGCTGGCCCTGGATGCGGGTGTCGACGTTCCAGGCGGTTTCGCCGTGGCGAACGGCGATCAGGCGGGTGGCTTCTTCCATTCGCGGGATTCTAGAAGCGCTACTTTTTGGCCGTTGACAGCTCGATGTTGACCCGGCGCTCACCCTGCGGCGGGTTCGGGAAGCCCTGCAGCGCGGCCTGGAACATCACCGGCAGGATCGCCGCACTCGAGGTGTAGGGGCCATCGTTGCGGGCGCGGGTCTCGTAGACCACGCGGTTGGAGCCCACCTCGCGCAGCACCACGCTCACTTCGCGCTCATACCAGGGGTTGGCTGGCGGCGCGAACGCCGGGCCGCCATACCAGCCGCCGCCGTACCAGCGCCGGCCGTAGTAGCCATAGCCGCCGTAGCCATAACCCCAGGGGCCGTTGTAGAGCCACGGATCGGCCCAGGGCGAGAGGCCGGCCGTCACGCGCGCGCCGATCTGCGCGGTGTACTGGGGCTTGGCGTCGTCGCGGCGCAGGCCGACTTTGTCGAGCGCCGCGGCGGCCATGGCTTCGAGCGATTCCTGCCGCGCGCCGTCGGCCTGCTGCGAGGGCAGGCGGTCGAAGCGGTAGGTGGCGCCGGGCGCCACGGTGCCGGGGGAGGCAAAGCTCTTGACGTCGCTGTCGACCACCCAGGAGGTGGCGCAACCTGTCAGGCTTGCTGCAAGAAGAAGAGCAGAGAACGCAAGTTTCATGAGGGTCTCCGGGCGCAAAGCCCAAAATTCCCCTGGGTTGCCCGGTCAGCCCTGGACGATGCGCAGGGCGGCAGGTGCCTGGGAGAGCAGATCGAAGGAGGGGGTGTCGAAGGCCTTGTCGCCGTCGTCATCCGCCACGCCCGTCGCCTTCAGACCCTTGAAGTCGTGCCGCGTTCCGTCGAGCAGGTGCGAAGGCACCACGTTCTGCAGCGCGGTGAACATGTTCTCCACGCGGCCGGGGTACTTCTTGTCCCACTCGCGCAGCATTTCGCCGACCTGCTTGCGCTGCAGGTTTTCCTGGCTGCCGCACAGCGTGCACGGAATGATCGGGAACTCGCGGTGCTGGGCCCAGCGCACCGTGTCTTTTTCGGCCACGTAGGCCAGCGGGCGGATCACGATGTGCTTGCCGTCGTCGCTCACCAGCTTGGGCGGCATGCTCTTGAGCTTGCCGGCGAAGAACATGTTGAGGAAGAAGGTCTGCAGCATGTCGTCGCGGTGGTGGCCCAGCGCGACCTTGGTGGCGCCCAGCTCGTCGGCCACGCGGTACAGGATGCCGCGGCGCAGCCGGCTGCACAGGCCGCAGGTGGTCTTGCCCTCCGGGATCACGCGCTTGACGATGCTGTAGGTGTCCTGGTTCTCGATGTGGAAGTCCACGCCCAGGTCGCTCAGGTACTTGGGCAGCACCTCTTCGGGAAAGCCGGGCTGCTTCTGGTCGAGGTTGACCGCGACGATGTCGAAGTGAATCGGCGCGCGCGCCTTCAGCTTGAGCAGGATGTCGAGCAGCGCGTAGCTGTCTTTGCCGCCCGATACGCACACCATGACCTTGTCGCCCTCTTCGATCATGTTGTAGTCGACGATGGCCTGCCCGACCTGGCGGCACAGGCGCTTTTCGAGCTTGTGCGTTTCGCGCTCGATCTTCAGGGAATTGGCAGTGGCGTCGGCGGCGGCGGGCGCCTCGTCGATCCAGACGGCGTTCATGGGCAGGCTACTTCGGGGAGTCGGGGGAAGGGGGTGATTGTCCCCGATCCCCATTCCACACGCTATGCGGCGGGAAAGGCGGTGCGCATCGCCTCGACGAAGAGTCGCAGCTTCGCCGGGTAGAAGCGCGCATACGGGTACGCCAGGTACACCGGCGCGGGCGTCCCGCGCCACTGCGGCACCAGGTGCAGCAGCCGGCCCGCGGCGATCTCCTCGGTCAGCATCCATGTCGACGACACGCCTGCGCCCAGGCCCAGCACGACGGCGCTGCGCAGGGCGTAGAGGCTGTCGGTGATCAGGCGCGGGCGGATCGGCACGCGGCACACCTCGCCGGTGGTCTCGTGCGTCAGCACGACCTCGGTGCGGTAGAAGTTGCGCGCGGCCAGCCAGGGCAGGGCTTCCAGTTCGCGGGGGTGGGTGGGCACTGCGGCCGCACCCTCGAAAAGAGAAGGCGCGGCAATCGCGATGCGCGGCACCTCGGACAGGCGGATCGCCACCACGGCCGGGTCAGTCACTTCGCCGACGCGAATCGCACAGTCGACGCCCTCGGCGATGAAGTCGGGCGTCTGGTCGTGCGGGCTGTCGTGCAGCAGCCATTCGACCGTCACCTGCGGATGGCGCTGCAGGTACCCGGCCAGCGGGCCGACCAGCAACTGCTGCCCGAAGGCATGCGGCGCCACCACGCGCAGCCGGCCCTCGGGCTGGTCGCCGACGCCGCGCAGCTCGGCCTCGAAGGCGCCCCAGCTCTGGATCAGCTCCTTGGCGCGGTCGAAGCAGCGCTCGCCGTCCTCCGTGAGCTTCATCGCGTGCGTGGAGCGCTGCAGCAGCCGCACGCCCAGCGAGCGCTCGAGCGCCTGCAGGCGGCGGCTCACGGTGGGCTGGGTGGTGCCCATCTGCGTGGCTGCGGCCGACAGGCTGCCGGCCTCGACGATGCGCACGAAGGTCTGCATCAGCTCGATGCGGTCGGCGGGAGCAGGCTTTTCCATACGCCAAGCGTATATCAATTGTTCGACCCGGGAGGCTACCTTTGGCTGACGCCGCCCTGCAAACTCCGGCCCTTGCTTCTGGTTCTAAGGGTTAACACCATGTCTTCCATTCAATCAACGCATGAGCGACTGCCCGGCTCGCTGATCCTGCTGCTGGCCGCCAGCGCCGGCTTCGGTGTCGCGGCGCTCTACTACAGCCAGCCCATGCTGGGCGTGCTCGGGCCCGACATCGGCGCCTCGGCCCGTTCCGTGGGTTTCGTCCCCACGCTCACGCAGCTGGGCTACGCGCTCGGCATCCTGCTGCTCGCCCCGCTGGGCGACCGCTTCGACCGCCGCCGCATCATCCTCGTCAAGGCAGCGGTGCTGGTGCTGGCGCTGCTCGGTGCAGCTTTTTCGCCCTCGGTCGGCCCGCTGCTGGCGGCCAGCCTCGTCATCGGCCTTGCCGCCACCATGGCGCAGGACGTGGTGCCGGCCGCCGCCACGCTGGCGCCCGAAGCGCACCGCGGCAAGATTGTCGGCACGGTGATGACGGGGTTGCTGCTGGGCATCCTGCTGTCGCGCGTGCTCAGCGGCTTCGTGGCCGAGCACTTCGGCTGGCGCACGATGTTCATGGTCGCGGCGGCCAGCATCGCGTTCATTGGCGTTGCCGCGGCGCGCGGCCTGCCGCACCTGCGCCCGACCACACAGCTGGGCTACGGCGCACTGCTGGGCTCGCTGGCGGATCTGTGGAAGCGCCACAGCGCGCTGCGCCGCGCCGCCTTCGCGCAGGCCCTGCTGTCGGTGGGTTTCAGCGCCTTCTGGTCGACGCTGGCCGTGATGCTGCACGGCGCGCCCTTTCATCTGGGCAGCGCAGCTGCCGGCGCCTTCGGCCTGGCTGGCGCCGCGGGTGCGCTGGCCGCGCCCCTCGCCGGGCGCCTGGCGGACCGCCGCGGCCCCGAGCTGGTGATCCGCATGGGCGCCGTGCTGGTCGTGGTGTCGTTCGCGGCCATGCTGTTTGCGCCGCTGATGGCGCCCGCCGCGCGGCTGGGGTTGATCGTGGCCAGCGCCATCGGCTTCGACTTCGGGCTGCAGGCCGCGTTGATCGCGCACCAGACCGTGGTCTACGGCATCGACCCCGGTGCGCGCAGCCGGCTCAATGCGGTGTTCTTCACCGGCGTGTTCATCGGCATGGCCACGGGTTCCGCGCTCGGCGCCCTGGTGCTGGCGCAGTGGGGCTGGTCGGCCGTGGCCTTGCTGGGGGCGGTGTCGGGGCTGGGGGCGCTTGCCGTGCGGATGTGGCCCTTGGCCGTCAAGCCCGCCGTGGCTTGTGGTTCAGCGGCCTGAAGGGCTGTTGCTCACCACTCGCCTGCTTCCATGCGGATCGCCACTTCGCAGTCGTCGAAGATTTCGAGCTTGGCGATCTTCACGCGCACGCCCACCACGCCGGGCAGCTGCAGCAGGCGCTGCACCAGCTTGCCGATCAGGCTTTCGAGCAGGTTGACGTGCTCGGCGGTGCACTCTTCGATGATGATGCGGCGCACCTTGCGGTAGTCGAGCACGTGGAAGATGTCGTCGTCCTGCGGCAGCAGCGGCTGCGGGCCGAGGTTGAGTTCGGCATCGACCAGGATCGGTTGCGGCGCCGTCTTCTCCTGTTCGAGGATGCCCAGGTTGGCGTCGAAGCGCAGGCCCTGGAGGGTGAGTGTCTGGTGGCCTTGCGAGGGAGTGGACATGGTGGTGGTGCTCACATGAGCGAGAAATCGCGCTCGAATTTCATCAGGTGCTGGCCGCCGTCCACCAGCAGCGTGGTGCCGGTGATCGAGCGGTTCTCCAGCGCGAACTTCACTGTGGCGACCACGTCATCCGGCGTGGAAGAGCGGCCCAGCGGCGACAGTTTGTGCAATTGCGCGAACTTGTCGTCGTCCAGCATGTGGCTCGCCAGCGTGAGGCCGGGCGCCACGCCCACCACGCGCACGCGAGGCGCGAGGGCCAGTGCCAGCATCGGCGTAGCGGCTTCGAGCGCGGCCTTCGACAGCGTGTAGCTCAGGAAGTCGGGGTTCGGGTTCCACAACTTCTGGTCGAGCAGATGGACAACCGCGCCTTGCGCGTCGCGCGCCGTCACGTGTTCATGCAGCGCCTGCGCCAGCAGGATCGCCGCGCCGGTGTTGCTGCGCGCATGGCGTTCCATGAGCGCATAGCCGAAGGTGGCGGCTGCGTCGTGCTCGAACAGCGCTGCGCTGTGCACCACGGCGTCGACGCTGCGAAAGCGCGCGACCACGCGGGGCAGCAGGGCGCGCGTGGCCTGTTCGTCTTCGAGGTCGGCGGCGAACAGGGCCGAGTCGCCCGAGAGTGTGGCGCAGTCGGCCACCGTCTGCTCCGCCTCGGCCAGCGAACTCCGGTAGTGCACCGCCACTTGCCAGCCGCCTGCGGCAAGCCCCAGCGCGATCTCGCGGCCCAGCCTGCGGCCTGCGCCCGTGACGAGAACGGTGCGGCGGGAGGCAGGGGCTTGGGAAGCGGGGCTCATGCGGGGAGAGGGAGAATGGCGCTGTGACGACAAAGACGACCCCCAGCAGTTTACCTACCGCCCTCGACCACCTCATCGCGCGTTCCGTCGAGCGCGCGGGTGGATGGATCGGGTTCGACCGCTTCATGGCACTCGCGTTGTATGCGCCCGGCCTGGGCTACTACGCCAACACTTCCGCCAAGTTCGGGCACATGCCTTCTTCGGGTAGCGACTTCGTGACGGCGCCGGAACTCACGCCGATGTTCGGGCAGACACTGGCAGCTCAGGTGGCCGAGGCGCTGGAGAAGACGGGGACCGACACGGTGTGGGAATTCGGTGCTGGCTCTGGTGCGTTGGCGGTTCAGCTGCTGCATGCGCTCGACGAGATGGGGCGCAGCGATGTGCGCTATCGCATCGTCGATCTGTCCGGCACGTTGCGGGAGCGGCAGCAGCAGGCGCTGGTGCGGTATGCGGATCGTGTCGAGTGGCTGAACGAGCTGCCTGAGTCGATGGAAGGCGTGGTGGTCGGAAACGAAGTGCTCGATGCGATGCCGGTGCAATTGCTGGCGCGTGTGGGCGGGCAGTGGTTCGAACGCGGCGTGGTGCGCAATGCGAGCGACGACGGTTGGGCATGGGCGGACCGTTCCACCGAACTTCGCCCGCCGATCGAAGTGCCCGGCGAACACGACTACCTCACCGAGATTCATCCGCAGGCTCGGGCGTTCATTGCCACGCTGGCGGATCGGCTTGGGAAGGGCGCGGCTTTTCTTATCGACTACGGTTTTCCCGAAGCCGAGTACTACCACCCGCAGCGGCATATGGGCACGGTGATGTGCCATCGGGCGCACCAGGCTGATGGCGATCCGCTGTCCGATGTGGGCTACAAGGACATCACTGCGCATGTCGACTTCACTGGTATTGCGCTGGCTGGGCAGGACGCGGGGCTTGAGGTGCTGGGCTATACGAGTCAGGCGCGGTTTCTGCTGAACTGTGGGTTGTTGGCTCGGATGGAAGCAGGGTCTGTTGCCGAGCGGGCGATGGCTGCGCGGTTGATCCATGAGCATGAGATGGGGGAACTGTTCAAGGTTGTCGGGTTTGCTGTTGGGGGGGCTTGGGATGCGATGGGGTTTGTTGATGGGGATCGCAGTCATACGCTTTGAGTGACTGTGGTTGTTTGTTTTTCCGAGGCCGGGACTCGCCCCGGCGGGCGACCTGCTTTTCTTTGCTTCGCTCGGCCATGAGGCCACCGCAGGCGCGTAGCGCCTGCGGTGGTTGGTATTGGCTGTTGTCAGGCCGAGCGCAGCGAAGGCTTGTTCGAAATCCCTTCTGGCTGCGCCGAGGAGCGCAGACGTAGACGGGATCAGGGCCGCAGCTGTTTGAGCGAAGCGAGTTCTGCGGACTCCCGTCTACGTCGAGCACCGCAGGTTGCCCGAAGCGAAGCGTAGGGACGCAGACAGTAGGGTCGCCTTTTCTTTGGCTACTTTCTTTTGGCGAAGCAAAAGAAAGTAGCTCGCCCGCCGGGGCGAGACCCGGCCCCGGAACCCAAACATCCAAAGTCATAAGCTATCAACGAAGAGTTCGTTGGGAAACAACAAACCGGCCCCTACATTCCCGGCATGACAGCCGTTCTTTCCAGCAGCAGGCCCGAGCCCGCCGCACAGCACTTCGAAGTGCGCCCTTTCGATGCCCCGGTCGGCGCCGAAATCATCGGCCTCGACATCTCGAAGCCAATCAGCACCGAAGACTTCGTCCGAATCCACAAAGCCCACCTCGACCACCACGTCCTGGTATTCCGCGACCAGCAGATCACCCCGCAGGAGCACATCGACTTCAGCCGCCGCTTCGGCCCGCTCGAAATCCACGTCCTGCACCAATTCCAGCTGAAGAACCACCCCGAGATCCTCATCGTCTCCAACATCAAGGAGAACGGCGAGCCCATCGGCCTCGGCGATGCGGGCGTCTACTGGCATTCCGACATTTCGTACAAACCCAACCCCAGCCTGGGCTCCCTGCTGCATGCGCAGGAACTGCCGAGCGAAGGCGGCGACACGCTGTTCGCCGACCAGCATCTCGCATGGGAGTCGCTGAGCCCCGAGCTGCAGCAGCGCGTCCTGCCGCTCAAGGCCGAGCACAGCTACCTCGCCAAGTACGAAGAGCTGCGCGCGAAGAACCCGTGGCGCCCCAAGCTCTCGCAAGCGCAGATCGATCAGGTCGCCCCAGCCGTCCAGCCCGTGGTGCGCACGCACCCCGAGACAGGCCGCAAGGCGCTGTTCGTCAGCGAGCACTTCACCACGCGCATCGTCGGTTTGCCGCAGGCCGAAAGCGACGCCTTGCTCGCCGAGCTGTTCGCGCACAGCGTGAAGCCCGAGTTCGTCTATCGCCACCAGTGGGCGCCGCACGACCTGGTGTTCTGGGACAACCGCTCGCTGATGCACCTCGCAGCGGGTACGCCAGACCACCTGCGCCGCCGCCTCAACCGCACCACCATCGTCGGCGACACGCCTTTCTGATCTTTCTTCCGGACCCCCGTCAATGAACCGCTTCACCCGCAAAGCCGCCGCGCTCGTCACCGGCCTCGGCCTTCTCGCTGGCAGCCTCGCTGCGCATGCCGAAGGCCAGATCCGCATCGCCGAGCAATTCGGCATCGTCTATCTGCTGCTCAACGTCGCGCAGGAGCAGAAGCTCATCGAGAAGCACGCGAAGGCCGCGGGCGTCGATGCCAAGGTCGAATGGGTCAAGCTCTCGGGCGGCTCGGCCGTCAACGACGCGCTGCTGTCCGGCAACATCGAGATCGCGGGCGCCGGCGTGGGCCCGCTGCTCACGCTGTGGGACCGCACCAAGGGCAAGCAGAACGTGAAGGGCGTGGCCTCGCTGGGCAACTTCCCGTACTACCTGGTTAGCAACAACCCGAACGTGAAGACGATCGCCGACTTCACCGACAAGGACCGCGTCGCGCTGCCCGCCGTGGGCGTGTCGGTGCAGTCGCGCGTGCTGCAGTTCGCCTCGGCCAAGCTGTGGGGCGACAAGGAGTTCAACCGGCTCGACAAGATCAGCGTGGCGCTGCCGCACCCCGATGCGGCTGCGGCCATCATCAAGGGCGGCACGGAGATCACGGGGCACTTCGGCAATCCGCCGTTCCAGGAGCAGGAGCTCGCGGGCAATCCGAATGCACACATCGTGCTCAACTCGTACCAGGTGCTGGGCGGTCCGTCGTCGGCGACGGTGCTCTACGCGACGGAAAAATTCCGCAGCGAGAACCCGAAGACGTACAAGGCCTTTGTCGATGCGCTCGACGAGGCGGCGAAGTTCGTCACGGCCAACCCTGAGAAGGCGGCCGACATCTACCTGAAGGTGAGCAACGCGAAGCTCGACCGCGATCTGCTGCTGAAGATCATCAAGAACCCCGAGGTGCAGTTCAAGACCACGCCGCAGAACACGTATCCGCTGGCGGAGTTCATGCACCGTGTGGGCGCGATCAAGAACAAGCCGGCTTCGGTGAAGGATTACTTCTTCGACGATGCGCAGAATTCGTCGGGGAATTGATCGATGAGCACGGCAGCGGCTTTGCCTTCCCGGGGTGACTCCCTCTCACATCGGGAGAGGGCGGGGGTGAGGGGGGAGCCTTCGGCATCGCCCGCAGCCCTCACCCCAACCCTCTCCCGCGAGCGAGAGAGGGAGAGGGAGAGGGAGAGGGGGCAAGAAAGCGCACCGCTGCTACAGGTGGACAAGGTCAGCCTCGAATACCGCACCCCCGAGCGAGTCGTCCGCGCCACGCACCGCGTGAGTTTCGACGTCCACGCCGCCGACCGTTTCGTGCTGCTCGGCCCCTCGGGCTGCGGCAAGTCCACGCTGCTGAAGGCCGTGGCGGGCTTCATCCCGCCGGTCGAAGGCGAGATCCGCCTCGAAGGCCAGCGCGTGACGCAGCCCGGCCCCGACCGCATCGTCGTGTTCCAGGAGTTCGACCAGCTGCCGCCGTGGAAGACCGTGAAGCAGAACGTGATGTTCCCGCTGCTGGCTTCGCGCACGCTCGGCAAGAAGGAAGCCGCCGAACGCGCGCTGCACTACCTCGACAAGGTCGGCCTTGCAAAGTTTGCCGATGTGCATCCGCACCAGCTTTCAGGTGGCATGAAGCAGCGCGTGGCGATTGCTCGCGCGCTCGCGATGCAGCCGCGCGTGCTGCTGATGGACGAACCCTTTGCCGCACTCGACGCGCTCACGCGCCGCAAGATGCAGCAGGAACTGCTTGAGCTGTGGGACGAGGTGCGCTTCACGCTGCTGTTCGTCACGCACTCGATCGAAGAAGCGCTGGTAGTGGGCAACCGCATCGCGCTGCTTTCGCCGCACCCGGGGCGCATGCGCGCCGAGATCAACAGCCACGGCTTTTCGCTTGCGAGCCTGGGTGGCGCCGAGTTCCAAAGCACGGCGCAGCGCATCCACGACATGCTTTTCGAGGAAGAACATGAGGAGGCCGCGGCATGAGCGCGATCGTTCCTCCCATCCGCCCCGAATACGAGCGCACGCTCGAGCCCTTCACCGAGCTGCCGGTCGAACGCACGCTACCCCTGGGCGCGCGTATCTGGTCGCAGGCCTGGCTGCGCAAGGGGCTGATCCTCGCCGCCATCGCCGTGCTGTGGGAGCTTGCGGCCCGCTGGCAGAACAACGACCTGCTGCTGCCCACCTTCACCGCCACGGCGAGCGCGCTGTTCGAAGGGCTTGCCAGCGGCGAGCTGATCGAGAAGGTGCGTATCTCGCTGGCCGTGCTGCTTCAGGGCTACCTCGCCGGCGTGCTGCTGGCATTCGCGCTCACCACGCTCGCCGTGTCGACACAGATCGGCCGCGACCTGTTGGACACGCTCACGTCGATGTTCAACCCGCTGCCCGCCATCGCGCTGCTGCCGCTGGCGTTGCTGTGGTTCGGGCTGGGGCGCGGCAGCCTCGTGTTCGTGCTGATCCATTCGGTGCTGTGGCCGCTGGCGCTCAACACCTATGCGGGCTTCCAGGGCGTGCCCGAGACGCTGCGCATGGCGGGGCGCAACTACGGGCTGAAGGGCCTGCGCTACGTGCTGCAGATCCTGGTGCCGGCTGCGCTGCCGTCGATCCTGTCGGGCCTGAAGATCGGCTGGGCCTTTGCCTGGCGTACGCTGATCGCGGCCGAGCTGGTGTTCGGCGCCTCGTCGGGCAAGGGCGGGCTGGGCTGGTACATCTTCCAGAACCGCAACGAGCTGTACACCGACCGCGTATTCGCGGGCCTTGCGATGGTGGTGCTGATCGGCCTGCTGGTCGAGAGTCTGGGCTTCAAGACGTTGGAGCGGCTCACGGTGCGCCGCTGGGGCCAGCAGCGCTAGCTAGCCGCTGGTCTTCTTCGCGGCCTGCCGCATCGCGCGCAGCTCGCCGTTGAGGAACTCGTTGGCGTCGCGCACCGTGCCGTTGTTGAGCTTCACCTTGTAGGCCTGCCCCGTCATCTCCGAGCGCGAGGCGCAGCGTTCGATGAAGTCTTCGGCCGTCACCAGCTCCTTTTTGAAGTAGTCGTACTTCGCCTGCATGTGCTTGGCGGCGTCGGCGGCGGTGTATTCGTTGCCATTGCGCAGGAAGACCATGGCCGACATCTTCGAGACGCGCTGGATCAGCGTGTCGATCAGCTTGTCCTCGGCGTCGGAAGGGGTGGCGTGCGCCAGCAGGGCCGAGGCGCCGAGCAGGAGGGCGAGCAGCGTGGTGCGCAGGAATTTGAGCGAGGCCATTTGTTTTGTCTCCTGGCAATTTTCGGGCCATGCTAGGACTGGCGCCCCCGCCGTGTCAAACCCGGCCCGGCTCGGGTCTAATCGCAGGTTTTGGCATGTGTTAACCACTCTCCCATGAGCTCCTCGACCCCCGATCTTTCGTCGATTGCCCAGGCGCTGGCCGATGCCGCCGCAGCGCAGTCGATGCACTACTTCCGTACGCCGCTGGACATCATCACCAAGGCCGACGAAAGCCCGGTCACGCTGGCCGACCGCGCCGCGGAGACGGCCATGCGCGAAATTCTTGGTGCGCGCGTGCCGGCCGACGGCATCTACGGCGAGGAGCACGGCCCCGAGCGGCTCGATGCAGAGCGCGTCTGGGTGCTCGACCCCATCGACGGCACGCGCAGCTTCATCACCGGCTCACCGCTGTGGGGCACGCTGATCGGTGTGCTGCAGGGCGGCCGCATCGTGCTGGGCGTGGTCGACATGCCGGTGCTCAAGGAGCGCTGGATCGGCGAGGCCGGCAAGGGCGCCACGCGCGACGGCCAGCCCGTGCGCGCCAGCGGCTGCACCGAGGTGGCCAAGGCCCGCATCGTCACCACCTCGCCCGACATCTTCGCGCCGGCCGACTGGACTGCCTTCGACCGGCTCAGCCGCCAGTGCGCGATGCGCCGCTTCGGCGGCGACTGCTACGGCTATGCCCAGCTGGCGGGCGGCACCATCGACCTCGTGGTCGAGACTGGCCTGCAGCCTTACGACTACCTCGGCCCCGCCGGTCTGATCGAGGCCGCGGGCGGCGTCATCACCGACTGGCAGGGCCAGCCGCTGGGGCTGAAGTCAGACGGGCGGGTGATTGCGGCGGCAACACCCGAACTCCACCGGCAAGCGATGGCCATCCTCTCGGCCTAGACTGTCGAACATGTTCCGCTGGCTGATCGTCGTCGTCCTCGCACTGGTGCTCATGAGCGGCCTGACCGCCTGGTTGCGCCGCTTCGGCTTCGGACGACTGCCCGGCGATTTCGAGTTCCGCGCCTTCGGCCGCGAGTGGCAACTGCCGATTGCCAGCACCGTGGTGCTCAGCATGATCGCGGCGCTGGTCGCGCGTCTTCTGTAGAGAAAAGACAAACAGCAATGAGAGCCTGCGTAGACATCGGCGGCACCAAGGTGGCCGTAAGCCTTTCCGCTTCGAGCGACGCGCCGCTGATCGGCCGCCGCAGCGAGCCCACGGCCAAGACCGGCGAAAACGACGCGGTGGCGGTGCAGATCATGCGGATGATCGACGAGGTCTGCGCGGAGCAAGGCATCGATGCCGCAACCATCGACCGCGTGGGCGTGTCGTCGGCCGGGCCCTTCGAGCTGCGCGAGGGCAAGGTCGAACTGGCCACGCCCAACATCTGCGGCGGCATCGCCGGCCCGGCGCGCGGCCTGCCCAACACATGGATGACCGCGCTGGTCGAGGCGCCGCTGGCAAAGCGCTTCGCCCGCGTGCGGGTCGAGAACGATGCGGTCGCCGCGCTGGAGGCCGAGCGCCACTGGGGCGCGCTCAAGGGGCTGGACGATTGTGCCTACGTTACGTGGAGCACCGGCGTTGGCGTCGGCCTGTGCGTGGACGGCCGCGCGCTGCGCGGCAAGAACGGCAACGCTGGCCATGCGGGTCACAGCTTCGTGGTGGACGACGCCAGCGGGGCGCTGTGCGGCTGCGGCAACGTCGGCGACGTCGAAGGGCTGATTGCCGGCAACTCGATCGCCCGGCGCTTCGGCCAGCCCGCGGCCGATCTGTTCAGCTCGGCCGCGGCCGGCGAGCCGCATTCGCTGGAAATCGTCGACGCGCTGTGCAGGGTGATGGGCCGCATGCTCTACAACCTGATCGCCACGCTCGACCTGCAGCGCATCAGCCTGGGCGGCAGCGTGTTCTGGCACCACCGCGACTTTCTGCTGCCGAGGCTGCAGGCGCATGTAGACGGCAAGCTGCCGCCGCTCACGCAAGGCGTGCGCCTCGTGCCCGCCGGCCTGGGCGACAAGGTCGGCGACTACGCCGCACTGGCGCTGCTCGACTGAACGGCCACATCGTACGATCCGGCGAACACCATGACCCTGCTGCCTCGCCGTCGCTCCTATGCCTACCTGCTGTGGCTGGTGGGCGGCTTCATCGGGGCGCATCGCTTCTATCTCGGGAGCTACCTGGGCGGCGCGGCGCAACTGGCGCTGCTGCTGTATGGCGTCGCCGGCCTGCCGGGATCGCGCTTCGGCCTGGCGCTTGTGCTGCCGTGGATGCTGTTCGACGTCTACTGGATCTACCGGCGGATGAAGCAGCAGGACGGGGCCGCTGTCGAAGATGGTGAAGAAGCTCCGGCCCGCCAGCGCGCCCGTCGCGCCGGGACAAGGGAGGCCAAGGAATACGACTTCGCCGCCCTCGCTGAAGCCAACAAGCTGCAGGAGCGCTTCGTGGCCGCCGCCGAGGCCGAAGACTGGGCCGGAGCCGTCGCCATCGCCGAGCAGATCGTCGCCACCGCGCGCCGCGTGTTCAAGGGCCCGCACCAGAACCTCGCGATGACGCTGTGCATGCTCGGCCAGGCCTGCTACCAGTTCAAGGCCTTCGACAGGGCCCGGGCCAGCCTGGAGGAAAGCCTTTCCATCGGCCGCAAGATCGGCATGCCGGCGGAAGACATGGACATCGCCCGCAAGGCGCTGGACCTGACCCTGACCGGCATCGCCGAACGCAAGGCCCACGGCGCTGCATCCGACGAAGAAGGCGCGCTGCTGAACCTGCTCGAAGACCGCGACGCGCGCTACCGCGACGCACTGGCCCAGGGCGACCTGCCCCGGGCCGAGAAGTTCTGCGCCGAAGCCGTCGCCGCCAGTCGCCGGCTGTACGGCGGCGCGGACAGGGCCGTGGTGCTCCAACTGGCCAGCTATGCGGAACTGTGCCGCCGGCTGCAGTGGTACGACAAGGCACAGGCCTCGGCGGACGAAGCCCTGGCCATGATCGGGCTGCTCGGCCTCGACGACAGCTGGCGGCGCGGGCCGACCAACACCCTGGCGCTGCTGCATGCCGCGGCCGGGCGGGCCGAAGAGGCCGAAGCGCTCTACAAGAAGACCATCGCCATGGCGGTGGCCGAAGCCCGGGGCGGCTCCAGCGATGGCGTGGTGCGCGCATTCAACAACCTGGCGTTTCTCTATGCCGAGTCCGGCCAGGACGCCAAAGCCGAGCTTTGCTACGCGCGCGCCCTCGTGCATCTGGACAAGCTCCCGCCGGGCGAGGGCGACGCCGAACTGCACTCCGACATGCTCAACAACTTCGCCAGCCTGTTCATGGCGCGCCGCGAATTCGACAAGGCCAGGCCGCTGTTCGAGCGCTCGCTCGACATCCAGCAGGGCAGCTGCCGGGGCATTTCCCAGGCGGCCGCAACCGCCCACAACGACCTGGGCCTGATCGCGCAGGAAGAGGGCGACTTGCGCCAGGCGCTGATGCACTTCAAGCGCACGCTGCTGCTCAACCAGATCTGCGCGCCCGACCACTTCAGAAACATCGACAACGCGCAGCGCAACATCGACAGCGTGAGCATGGTGCTCGCCACGGTCGCTCGCGCCGCACGCATGGAACCCAGCACATGAGCATCGGCGGCGCCTTCTACGCCCTGGACCGCTACCGGCTGCGCGCGCTGGTGATCGATCCGTCCACCGTGTCGGGCTTCCTGCATTCGCCGGCCGCGCAGGGCGGCCCGCACGACAGCCAGACGGTGGAGCAGGCCTGGGACGTGGTGCGCACGCTGCTGCCCGAGGCGGTGGACGGCGAAGAGCTCGACGGCACCGATGGGCTGGGCTGCATCTATCTCACGGCCGCCCACGTCGAGCGCACCGCGGCCCGGCTCGCGCAGCGCGACGTGGCGGAACTGATGGGCCGCTTCACCGGCGAGCCGGCGAAGTTCAGCGAGCTCTACTGGGCCAAGGTCTGGCAGGACGGCGCCCGGGACCTCGAGGGCTTCATGGAAGGCGTGAAGCGCTTCTTCGCCGGCGCGGCCGCAAGGCGCGACGCCGTCGTGTTCTACATCGTCTGAATCGCCGGCTGGCTGCTAGTGCGGCGGCCGCACGGCCGACACGATCTCGCCCAGCCGCCGCAGCCCCGCATCCACCGCCTTCGAATACGGCCAGCCGCAGTTGATGCGCAGGTAGTTGTCGAAGCGCCCCGAGTTCGAAAACTGCGCGCCCGGCGCCACCAGCATGTGTTCGCGCAGTGCCGCGTCGAACACGTCCACCGACGAGCGTTGCCCGGGTAGCTCGACCCACAGCTGCAGCCCGCCGCGCGGCAGGTTCAGCCGCGTGCCCGACGGAAAGTATTTGGCGATGGCATCCGCCGTCTGGTCGCGCTGCACGTGCAGCCGCTCGCGCAGCCGGCGCAGGTGGCGGTCGTAGCCGCCGCTCGCGACGAACTCGCCCGCGGCAATCTGCGCCAGCGCCTCGTTGTTGCGGGTCTGCGCGTACTTGAGCATTTCCACCTGCGCGTGCCAGCGCCCGGCGGTGATCCAGCCCAGCCGCAGCCCCGGCGCCAGCACCTTGTGCAGCGAGGCGCAATAGATCACGTTGCCCGTGCGGTCCCACGACTTCACCGCGCGCAGCGGCGCGTCGCTTTCCACGAGGTCGCTGTAGGTGTCGTCTTCGACCAGCGCGATGCCGTGGCTCTCGCACAGGTGCACCAGCCGCTGCTTGTGGGTGTCGGGCATCACGCTGCCGATGGGGTTCTGCAGGTGCGGCACCACTACCACGGCCTTGATGTCGTCGTAGGTGTGGATGGCGAGGTCGAGCGCTTCCAGGGAGATGCCCGTTTGCGGGCTGGTCGGAATCTCCAGCGCGCGCAGCCCCAGGCTTTCGAGCACCTGCAGCAGGCCGTAGAAGGTGGGCGACTCCACGGCTACCGTGTCGCCGGGCTTGGCGATGGCGCGCAGCGCGAGGTTCAGCGCCTCGATGCAGCCGTTGGTGACGAGCACTTCGTCGGGCGGCACCGTCATGCCCACGCGCAGGCTGCGCTGTGCCAGCGCTTCGCGGAACTGCTCGTGGCCTTTTTGCGACGAGGCGGTGGTCAGCAGCTCGGGCCGCTGGCGCAGTGCGCGCGTCATCGAGTTGCGCAGGGCCTCGGCGGGATACAGCTCGGGGGCCGCGCGGGCGATGGCGAAGTTGAGCTTCACGCCCGTGTGCCGGCCACGCGCCATGAAGTTGGCCATGCGTGTGCGCATGCTGACGAACTGCGCGGGGTCGGGCGGCACGTCGGCAATCGGCTCTTCCATCGGCGCGATGGCCAGCCGCTGTGGCCGCCGCACGAAGTAGCCCGAACGGTCGCGGGCCTCGACCCAGCCGTCGCTTTCCATCGCGCGGCAGACCTGCAGCGCGGTCGACAGGCTGATGTCGTGCAGCCGCATCAGGCTGCGCAGCGAGGGCAGCTTGTCGCCCTGCTTGAGGGAGCCGGTGTGGATCGCGTCCACATAGTGCGCGGAGAGCTGGCGGTAGAGCGGTAGCGAGTCCATGGGGTCGATGTTCCCCGTATCGGGCATCCGAAAACAGATGCAGTTGCTAGGGAAAACGACCATAACAGATGCGTCGGCGGCACCGCTGTTACGGTCGCAATAGCCATGGCGTGTGCCTGTTTTTTAGGCGACGGAATTTCTACGATGAACCCTCATTCACCCGAGGTTCGCCATGATCACCACCCTCTCCCAAGCGCCCGATTCCATCGTTCTGGAACCCGGGCAGTCCCTGCGCACCTCGGTCGATGCCGGGGCCTGGCTCCAGTTGGCCGAGGGCCGCGCCCGGGTCGTGTCGCCGCCCGGATGGTTCGGCGAGACCGTGTTCATGGCCGAGACGCTGCTCGAGGAAGGCGAGGTGCATCGGCTGCCGCACGGCGGCTGGATCGAAGTGTCTGCGCTGACGCCGGTGCATTTGCGGGTGCACGTGCCGCTGGCCTCAAGGGCTTCTGAGCCTGTGGAAGCGCGGCCTGTGATGCGCTTTGTGCGTCTGCTTACTGGCTGGTAGGGGGCTTGTTCGGGGTGCGTGCGAATGACACCGGGTACTCCCCTCCGCGAATGTCCCCCGTCGGCGTGATCGCACCCCGAACAATCAACGTTCGCTAGCCGCTTCCCGCAGCGCCTCGAGAAAGCTATTCCGCCACCAGTGAATGTCCTGCTCCCGAATGCGAGACAGCAGCTTCTGGTGCCGTTCGCGCCGCTCTTCCAGCGGCATCTGTAGCGCCTGCTGTACCGTCTCCGCCGTGCCGTGCGTGTCGTACGGATTCACCAGCAACGCTTCCTTCAGCTGCTCGGCCGCTCCCGCAAAGCGTGACAGCACCAGCACGCCCGGGTCCGCCGGGTCCTGCGCCGCGATGTATTCCTTCGCGACGAGGTTCATGCCGTCGCGCAGTGGCGTTACAAGCCCCACGGCCGCCGCGCGGCACAGCCCCGGCACACGCTTGCGCGCCACCATGCGGTGGATGTAGCGCACCGGCATCCAGTCGAGTTCGCCATAGTCGCCGTTGATGGCACCGCAGAGCGATTCGAGCTCGCGCCGGATGTCGCCATACGCGTCGACCGTCTCGCGCGTGGGCGAGGCGATCTGGATCAGCGTGGCGCTGCGCCGGTTCTCGGGGTAGTTGGCCAGCAGCTCGCGGAACGAACGCACCCGCTGCGGAATGCCCTTGGAGTAGTCGAGCCGGTCGATGCCCAGCAACAGCCGGCGGCTCGAATACTCGCGCTTCATGGTCTCGTACATGTCGCGCGATTCCTTCGCATGCGTGAGCGCCGCGAATTCGTCGACGTCGATGCCGATGGGAAAGGCGCTGCTTCGCACCGTCTGACCGTAGGCTCGGTACATGTCGTTGCCCAGGTACTCGCCGTGGGCCTCGTTGCGCACGTAGTGCTCGAAGTGCTGCACGTCCTGCTGCGCCTGGAAGCCGATCAGGTCGTACGAGAACAGCGAGCGCATCAGCCATTCGTGCTGCGGGATGGCCGCGGTGATGATCTGCGGCGGCAGCGGAATGTGCAGGAAGAAGCCGATGCGCTGCCTGCAGCCCATGGCGCGCAGCTCGGCTGCCAGCGGGATCAGGTGGTAGTCGTGCACCCAGATGATGTCGTCTTCCTTCAGCAGCGGCAGCAGCTTGCGTGCGAACAGCTGGTTCACGCGCCGGTAGCCGCCGATGAAGCCGGCGTCGAAGTGCGCCAGGTCGAGCCGGTTGTGGAACACCGGCCAGAGCACGTCGTTGCTGTAGCCGAGGTAGTAGCTGTCGTGGTCTTCGCGGCTCAGGTCGATGGTGGCCAGCGTTACCTTGCCGGCCTGCTGCCGGTGCAGTTCGCCTTCGCCCGTGGGGCCGCCTTCGATGACCTGTCCGCTCCAGCCGAACCACATGCCGCCGCTTTGCTGCAGGCTTTCGCCCAGCGCCACGGCCAGTCCGCCGGCTGCCGGCTTGCGTGGGTCTGCCACGCGGTTTGAAACGACGACTAGACGGCTCATATGCACGAATCCCAGGGAGCGGACAGGCGCACGGCCGCGTTGATGATGCCGACCATCGAATAGGTCTGCGGAAAGTTGCCCCACATCTCGCCCGTGACCGGGTGCGTGTCTTCCGACAGCAGGCCCAGCGGGTTGCGCGCCGCGAGCATGGTCTCGAAGATCTGGCGCGCCTCGGCCTTGCGGCCGATCTTGGCGAGCGCGTCGATGCGCCAGAAGGTGCAGATGTTGAAGGCGGTCTCGGGCTTGCCGAAATCGTCGGCGGCCTCGTAGCGGCGCATGTAGGGGCCGTCGCACAGCGACTTTTCCATTGCGTCGACCGTGGAGATGAAGCGGGGGTCGCGCGCGTCGATCAGGCCCACCTCCACCATCAGCAGGATGCTCGCGTCGAGCTCGTGCCCGCCGAAGCTCTCCGCAAAGGCCTGGCGCTCTTCGCACCACGACTTGGCGAGGATCTCTTCCTTCATGCGCGCGGCGTGGCCGTGCCAGTAGGCGGCGCGCTCGGGCAGGTGCAGCGCGCGGGCGATCTTGCTGAGCCGGTCGCAGGCTGCCCAGCTCATCAGCGCCGAGCTGGTGTGCACGCGTGCGCGCGTGCGCAGCTCCCACATGCCCGCGTCGGGCGTGCCGTAGACGCGCACCGCCTGTTCGCCCACCGCCTCGAGGTGCGGAAACTCCGCCAGCCCCGCGCGGCTGAGCAGCCGGTGATCGTGAAAGGCCTGCGCCGCGCCGAGCACGATGTTGCCGTACACGTCGTGCTGGAAATGCTCCTGCGCCTGGTTGCCCACGCGCACCGGGCCCATGCCGCGATAGCCCGCCAGGTTCTCGACAAAAGACTCGGGCAGCTCGCGCTCCAGCCCGATGCCGTACAGCGGCTGGATGTGCTCGCCGTGCGAGCCGATCACCACGTTGCCCAGCCAGCGCAGGTAGTCTTCCATGGTGCCCACTTCGCTCAGGGAATTGAGCGCGCGCACCACGAAGAATGCGTCGCGCAGCCAGCAGTAGCGGTAGTCCCAGTTGCGCTGGCTGCCCGGCGCCTCGGGAATGCTGGTGGTCATGGCGGCGACGATGGCGCCGGTGTCCTCGTACAGCGAGAGCTTCAGCGTGATGGCCGCGCGGATCACCGCCTCCTGGTACTCGAAGGGAATGGCCAGGCGCTTGCTCCAGGTGCGCCAGTAGGAGATGGTTTCCTGCTCGAACTTGCGCGCGGTGTCGGCAATGCCGTCGAGCAGCGTCTCGTCCACGCCGAACATGAAGTTGTATTCGCGCGAGAGCACGAAGGGCTGGCGCGAGAGGATGTGCGAGATCGATGCGTCGGTGTTCAGCCGCAGCGTCACGTCGGGCCCGACGTAGCGGATGTGGTTGCTGCCGCGCGTGACCTCCACCGGCGCCGAGGCGCCCCACTGGAAGCGCGGGTCGAGCGACACGCGGATGCGCGGCGCGCCGGCAATCGGCCGCACGCGGCGCACCATCATCAGCGGGCGGAAGTAGCGCGAGCGGCTGTAGAAGCGCGGCGCGAAGTCGGTGATCTCCACGCCCTGGCCCGCGCTGTCGAACAGCTGCGTGCGCAGCACGGCCGTGTTCGGCTCGTACCACTGCTTGGCCTCGGCGAAGTCTTCGATGTCGATGCTCCACGCACCCGCATCCTCGCCGGGGTGCAGCAGGGCGTTGAACACCGGGTCGCCGTCGAAGCGCGGCAGGCAGCACCACACGGCACGGCCGCGCGCGTCGATGAGTGCGCTGTAGGCGCAGTTGCCGATCACGCCGACGTTGAGCGAAGGCTCGGCCGGCGGGGCAAAGCCGCGCGGGCCGGGTGCTGCGGCTGCCTGCATGTCGGCCGGCGCGCGGTCGTCCGGGCCGGCCGCGCCTGCCAGCGCCTGGCCGGCGCGATCCTCGGGCGCCACCGGCAGTTGTTGTTCGCTCATCGGGGGCTCCTCGGGGATTCTTCGTTGGTTTTTGCGGGTTTTTGTGTCGCCAGCATGTCGCGTGCCTGCACCAGCCATTCATAGACGGCGCGCGGCGATTCGAGCCGGTGCAGCGCCAGGCTCGGCCCCGAGCCGACCTTGATGGCGATGCCGCCGCGCGGCTGCACTACCGCAAAGCCGCTCTCGTCGGTGGTGTCGTCGCCCAGAAAGACCGGCGTGCGGCCCGCGAACGGCGCCTCGGTCATGAAGGCGTCGATGGCGATGCCCTTGTTGACGCCCGTGGGCTTTACCTCGAACACGAACTTGCCGTGCATGAGTTCGAGCTGCGGATGGTTTTCGATGGCGCGTGACATCGCGTCGCGGCATACGGCTTCGAGCTGCGGCGCGAGCCGGTAGTGCAGGGCGATGGCGGCGTGCTTGCGCTCCACCAGCAGGCCTTCGTGCACGCGCGCGAGTTCGTTGGCAATTTCCAGGATGGGAATGAGGTCGGGCGGGCGCTGCTCCTGCGTGTGGCCGCTGGCGTTGCGGCGCTGCACGCCGTGCTCGCCGGCCGCGGGCAGCCGCAGCGGCGCGAGAAAGCGGTCGATGGAGTCGATCTGGCGGCCCGACACCACGGCAAGCGCGCCGCCGAGCTGGTCGCGCAGGTCGCTCAGCAGGGGCACGAGGGCAGGCGGAATCTCGATGGCTTCAGGCGTGGGCGCAAGCCCGACCAGCGTACCGTCGAAGTCGAGGAAGAGGGCTGCATCCCGGCCCAACGGAGGAGGCAACTGCAAGTTGCTGGAGGACTTTGGCATCGGGAAAAACCTTAACACGCGTCGAAGCATGCGCGTGTCGGCCAAAACCGGACGTGCGTCGAGGTCAGGGCCGTGAATCAGGCGGCCTTGGGCACCACATCGGCAAGCGCACGCAGCAGCGCCGCGGCGTTCACCGGCTTGAACAGCACCGGCACCCCGGAGGCGCGCACGTGCTGCAGCCGCTCGGGCGAGGTCTCGCCGGTCACCAGCATCAGCGGTGCCTGCAGCCCGAAGCGGCGCTGCAGCCTCAGGCCGACATCGAGGCCGTTGTCGCCGTTGGAAAGGCGGTAGTCGCACATCAGCAGTGCGAAGGGCCGCTCCTGCACATCGGGCCGGCCCAGCACCTCGACGGCTTCGGTTTCGCTGGCCACGGCGTCCACGGCCAGGTCGTGGGCGTGGAAGAGGCCGGTCATGGCCTCGCGGATCTCCGCTTCGTCGTCGATCAGCAGGACGCGTGCGCGTGTCGCATGGATCACCGCCTCGGGCGAAGCAGCGGTGCTGCGGAAAGCTGCGGCCGGCTCGACGTCGGCCACCAGGGGCGCCGCGGCCGGCAGCTGGATGCGGAAGCGCGAGCCACCGCCCAGGCGCGACTTCACCTGCACCGGATGCTGCAGCAGGCGCGAGAGCCGCTGCACGATCGACAGGCCGATGCCCAGGCCCTGCGCGCGGTCGCGGCCCGGGTTCTGCACCTGGTAGTATTCCTCGAACACGCGCTCGTGCTGCTCGGGCGCGATGCCGATGCCGGTGTCGAGCACTTCGATCCACACCATGTCGCCGCGCGAACGGGCCCGCACGGCAACGCCGCCGCGTGCGGTGTACTTCAGCGCGTTGTCGACGAGGTTCGAGAGCATGCGGTACAGCAGCTGCGGATCGCTGCGCACCCACAGGCCGCTGGCGCGCACCCGCAATTGCAATTGCCGTTGCTCGGCCTGCGCCGCGAACATGTGGTTGAGCGAGCGGAACAGCGCGTCCAGCGACACAGGCCCGACGGCCGGCATGACCACGCCAGCGTCGAGGCGCGACACGTCGAGCATGGTGTCCAGCGAATTACCCAGTGCATTCACCGCGCGCATCAGCCGCTGCGCGTTGCGCCCGCCATGGTGCTCGCGCAGCTCGTTCTCCAGCGCGGCGCCGAACAGGGCGATGGCATGCAGCGGCTGGCGCAGGTCGTGGCTGGCGGTGGCGAGGAAGCGCGTCTTCTCGGCGCTGGCGCGTTCGGCGACGGCAATCTGCTTGCCGAGCTGCGTGGCCAGCGCCTCGTTCTCGAAGCGCAGCACCAGCGAGTCGGTCAGCAGCTTGTGCTGCTGGTCGCCCACGCGCAGCGTGAACAGCAGGTAGCCCAGGCTGAACACCGCGAGGAAGAAGTGCAGGGCGTCGCCCTGCCAGGCCAGTGCGGCGATCAGGCTCAGCATCATCGGCAGGGTGTAGCCGTACAGCGCGGGCTTGAGCGGCCACAGCAGCTGCATGGCCCGGGCGCAGCTGCCGATGATGACCACCGTTACCACCGAGGTCACGGGCAGGTCGCCGGCCGAGATGAACAGCAGCGGCGCGGTGGCCGTGGCCATGCTCACGGCAGTGACGGTGCGCGAATGCCGGCGCGCCCAGCGCGTCGTGTCCGCGAGCGGCACGCCCTCGTGCCAGCGCGGCATGAAGAAGAGGACGAGGCCGAACGACAGGTGGGCCGCCATCCAGGCCAGGATCCACAGGCGGGGCTGGTGCACGTACATGGCGGCGCCGAGCGCCGCGCCCAGGCCGAAGTGCACGAACACCGATGCGTTGTAGGCCGCGTACACCGAGGCCACGTGCTCGCGCAGCACGCGCAGGCTCAGGTCGTCCGGCCCGGCGGATGGATCGGTCGGATGCTGGGAAGCGTCGGATTCGAGTGCGGGCTTCGGCGCGGTGGCATTCACCCGGTCGATGCTATCGGCCGGGTCTGCTCCGGGAAGTGCCAGAAGTCATGCCCTGGCGGACAGCGATGCCGCGACGGCTTCGACCCGGGCCTGGTGGATCGCCTCGCCGATCTTCGGGCCGGTGGCGCCGGACTGCTGGGCGGCTTTGGCCACCACATCGGTGACCACGGCCGCTGCCGTCGCCAGCACGGCGAGCAGGCGCTCGCGCTGCGGGTAGGGCGCATCGCCGGAGCCGGGCCGGCCGCGCGCATAGCATTCGCAGGCCAGCAGCGCCTCGGCGAAGCGCGCGGGCTTGCGGAAGGCGTCGCAGCGCTCCAGCAGGCGCACCAGCCCCGTGGCGTCCAGCGCGTCGCTGCCGTCGATGTGGCCGTGCTCGCGCGCCACCACCTCGGCCAGCTCGCGGATGTCCACCGGCACGCGCCAGCGGTCGCACACCTGCTGCAGCTGCTTGACGCTCTCGTTGCGCATGAGGCAGGCGAAGCGCACCGCCAGCGAGGCCTGCAGGCGGGCGCTGGCATCGATGACTGCCATCGTTGTTTGCGTGCCGCCGTCGAGCTCGGGCAGCAGCACGGCCAGCGCACCGCATTCGCGCAGCACCTTGAACATGCGCGAGGGGCGTGTTTCCATCAGGCCGCGCGACAGCTCCTGCCACACGCGCTCGGCCACCAGCGCATCGACCTCGCCGGCGGCGACCATCTCGCGCATCAGCGCCATGGTTTCGGGGGCGACGCTGAAGTCGTCGAAGCGTGCCGCGAAGCGCGCCACGCGCAGGATGCGCACCGGGTCTTCGCGAAAGGCGTCGGTCACGTGGCGCAGCACCTTGTCGCGCAGGTCGCGCTGGCCGTGGAAGGGGTCGGCCAGCGTGGCAGGCGTGGGGTCGAAGTGGCCGTCGGCGCTCACCAGCTCGGCCGGCAGCGCAATGGCGTTGACGGTCAGGTCGCGGCGCGCGAGGTCTTGCTCCAGCGTGACATCGGGCGCGGCGTGCACGGTGAAGCCGCGGTAGCCCGGCGCGCTCTTGCGTTCGGTGCGGGCCAGCGCGTACTCCTCGCGCGTCTCGGGGTGCAGGAACACCGGAAAGTCGCGTCCCACGGGCAGGTAGCCGCGGGCCACCATTTCTTCGGGCGTGGCCCCGACCACCAGCCAGTCATGGTCGGACACCGGCCGCTGCAGCAGGCGGTCGCGAAGTGCACCTCCAACGAGAAAAATTTTCATAAGTGCAGTGTAGGGATACTCCCGGTACCAAAAAATAGAACGGTCGTTCGATAATCCCCGGAGCGGACCGGGAAATCGTTCGTTCATCGGACGAAATTCAGCGGCAGTCACAAGTCGACGCCCGCATCCGTAGAGGGATATGTCAACCAAAGGAGCAATTCACATCATGAAGAAAACAATGTTTGCGCTGGCGGCTCTGGGTGCCTTGGCATCCGGAAGCGCGATGGCGCAGCAGGCGGGCGACTGGGTCGTCGGCGCGGGCTGGTTCCATCTGTCACCACAGGATTCCAGCAAGCCGCTGACCGTGACCTCGCCCATTCCGAGCGTGCTGGCCGGCTCGGGTGCCAGCGTGAGCGATTCCGACACGGTGGGTCTCAACGCCACCTATTTCCTCGACAGCCACTGGGCGGTGGAAGGCGTGTTCGGCGTGCCGCCGAAGTTCAAGCTCAACGGCACCGGCACCCTCGGCCGCGTCGGACAACTCGGCGAGGCGCGCCAGTGGAGCCCGACGATCCTGGGCAAGTACTTCTTCAACGAGGGCACCGACGCCTTCCGGCCGTTCGTGGGTCTGGGCGCCACCTACGTCTGGTACAGCGACGTCAAGCTGACCTCGAACCTGCAGAGCGCACTGGCTGGCCAGTTCCACCAGTCGCCGTTCGCTGTGAACACCACGGCCAAGCTCGACAGCAAGTTCGCGCCGGTGATCAACGTGGGCGCGGCCTACCAGTTCGACAAGCACTGGGGCGTCTCGTTCTCGGTGTCGTACATCCCGCTGAAGACCAAGGCCAAGCTGACGACGACCTCGATCTACGGCCTGCCGGTGGCCAATAGCGAAGCCAGCCTGAAGCTGAACCCGATCGTCACCTACGTGGCGGCAACCTACCGGTTCTGATCCGCCCCACCTGCTTCGAAGACCCTAACGCCCCGTGCGATAGGGCTCTTCGAACTGCAGGAAATCTTTCTCCGCCAGTGCATCGTCGATCCAGGCCTTGACGCCCGGCAGCGCCTGCACGCGCTCGATGTAGGCCGTGATATGCGTCGGCACCGGCAGGCCATAGGTCTTGATGCGCGTGCCGATGGGCGCGAAGTAGGCATCGGCGATGCCGAATCCGGTACCGAACAGCATCGGGCCGCCATGCGTGTCGAGCAGGCCGCTCCACATCTGCACGATGCGCGCGAGGTCGCTGGCGACTTCGGGCACTTCCTTCAGCAGCCGGGCGCCCACCTCGGGCAGCGAGGCTTCGATGTTCATGCCGCAATGGTTGCGCAGTCCGCCGAAGCCCGAGTGCATCTCGGCGCAGACGCTGCGGGCGCGTGCACGGTCAGCCGCGGACCGGGGCCAGAGCTGCTTTTCGGGGAAGGTCTCGGCGAGGTATTCGGCGATGGCCAGCGTGTCCCAGACGACGAGGCCGTCGTCCACCAGCACCGGCACCTTGGCCACCGGGTTCAGCGCGGCGATGGTGTGCTTGAACTGCGAATCGGCCTCGAACGAATCGAAGCGCACCACGACTTCCTCGAAATCGATGCCGGCCTGCTTCATCAGTACCCAAGGCCGCATGGACCACGACGAGTAGTTCTTGTTGCCGACATAGAGCTTGCGCATGAGAGGGATCTCCGGTCCGTTGCGGTGGTTCAAAAAGGGGGTCTTCGATGCTAGCCGGACGCGGTGCGGCGATTGATGCCGAAGGCAGCGCGAATTGATGCGGCAGCGCGTTCAGCGCTCGCGGGTGTCGTCGTTCTTCTTCGGACCGGCCACGCGCTCGATCACGCTCACGAGGCGCGGCACCAGTGCCAGCACGGCGAGAGCCAGCAGCGCGCTCACCACGGCGGTCACCTCGCGGCCGAGTCCGCAGGCCATGCCGATGGCGGCCGTCATCCAAAGGCCCGCGGCGGTGGTCAGGCCCTGCACATGGCTCTCGTCCTTGCCCTGCTTGAGGATGGTGCCGGCGCACAGGAAGCCCACGCCCGCCACCAGCCCCTGGATCACGCGGCTCATGTCGGCCGGCACGATGCCGGTCTGCTGCGGGATCAGCACGAACATCGCCGAGCCGATGGCCACCAGCATGTGGGTGCGCACGCCGGCCGCCTTGCCCTGCTGCTCGCGCTCGAAGCCGAGCACGAAACCGAGGGCGCCAGCGAGCGTGAGGCGCAGCACGATGCGGGTGAGCTGCGCGACGTCGCTCACGTCCGAGAACTCGGATGCGAGGGTGTCGAGCACCTCGTCGCGCCAGCTCATCTCAGGGGAGGTCCTTGTTGGGCTCCGGCTCAGCCGCGTCACGCGGGCCAATGCGACCCAGGCGTTCCTTCAGCGACTGCGGCCGGCCGCTGATGATGGCCGCGTAGTTGGTGGTGTTGGCCAGTACCTTCTTCACGTAGTCGCGTGTCTCGTTGAACGGCACGTTCTCGGCCCAGATGGCGGCGTCGAGCACCGGGCCGTTGCGCCAGCTGCGCGGGCGCCCCGGGCCGGCGTTGTAGGCGGCGGCCGCCAGCGCCATCGACCCGTCGAAGTCGTCGAGTGCGAGCTTCAGGTAGTTGGTGCCGATGGTGATGTTGGTCTCGCGGTCGTTGATCTGGCCGGGCGAGAAGTCGTTCATGCCGATCTTGCGGGCCGTCCAGCGCGCGGTGGCGGGCATGACCTGCATCAGGCCCGAGGCGCCGACGCCCGAGCGCGCGTCCATGATGAAGCGGCTTTCCTGGCGGATCAGGCCGTACACGTAGGCCGGGTCGAGGCCGATGTCCTGGCTCTTGCGCAGCACCGTGTCGTGGAAGGGCATGGGAAAGCGCTGCTCCACGTCGACCACGCCCTTGGTGCGCTCGCTGGTGTTGATGCAGCGGTCCCACACCTCGCGCTGGCAGGCGAAGTCGGCCGCGGCCAGCAGCGCGCGGTCGTCCATGCCGCCCTTGTCGTGCAGGTTGGTGGCGTAGTTCCACTCGCGCGTGCCTTCGGGGCGCAGGCCGATGGCGATGGCGTAGAGGCCGCGGGCGAGCGCCGGGTTGTTGCGCGCGGCGGCTTTTTCCTCGGGCGTGAGCGGGTCGGGGCGGGTGGGCACCATGGTGCGCTGGCCGAGTTCCTCGAGCGCCAGCATCTCGTAGAAGCCGCGCGAGCCGGCGATGCTCTGGTAGAGGTCGCGGGCCTGCGCGCGGCGTTCGTCGCCGCCGGCGCTGGCCAGGGCGCGGGCCTTCCAGTAGACCCAGGTCGGCTCGAGCTGGGCGGTTTCGCTCATGGCGTTGATGGCGGGCGCCACCTCTTTCCACTGGCCGGCGCGCAGGGCGGCGCGCACGCGCCAGCCGAGCATGTCGTCGGACAGGTCGCTGTTCTTCGTGACGTTGGCGTAATAGGTGCCGGCCTGTGGCCAGAGCTTCAGCGCGGCGGCGCGGCCGATGGTGCCCCAGAGCCAGTTGCGCTCCTCGGCGGAGAGCATCGGGCCCCACTTGCTGTCGAGTTGAGAGGCGGCGAGTTCGGGATCGGCAATGGCGATCTTGATGAGCGCGAGCACCACCAGCTCCTTGCGCGACTTGGCGGCCACGAAGGCGCGGCCGGTCAGGAACTTGGCCGAGCTGGCGTTGAGCTCCTCGAACAGCGGCAGCGCGTCGGGCGCGGCGATGGTGACGGCGGCGCGTGCGGCCTGGGGGCGGTTGGCCTCGATGGCCAGGCGCGCCTTCTTCCAGGCGTCGTTGGTCGACATCAGGCGGGCGGCGACCATGCGGTCGGCGGCGGTGAGGCAGCCGTCGTCCAGGTCTTTCTGGGCAAACCAGTTGCGGCGCACTTCGTCGGCCTGTGCCTGCGTGGCGGTGCCGGTGCGCAGCGAGTCGACCAGGACCGCGTAGCAGCGCACCTGCGCGTCGTCGCCCATGCGGAAACCGTCTACCGAGGCGGTGAAGTTGTCCCAGTCGCGGCGCTGGCCGAGCAGAAGCAGCCAGTCGTTGCGCAGGCGGTCTTCCTGGTAGGTGCCGGGGTAGCGCGCGAAGAAGTCCTGCACTTCGTTGGCGGGGGCGTCCTGCAGGCGCGCCTTGAGTTCCCAGTAGGCGGCCCAGGGTTCCAGTGCATGGCCTCGGGCTTGCGGCAGCAGGGCGGTCAGGCGGGCCTTGTCGCCGCGCTGGAAGGCCTGCTTCATCTGGATCAGCACGTCGTCGTTGGTGTTGCTCTGGGCTGCTGCGGGTTGCTGCGAGAGCAACGCGGCGAGGGCAAGAACAGTGGAAAAAACGAGTGCGGGTGCCGCGTTGCGCGGGTTGACGCGCGGGCGATGGCGCTTGGGTGCCAAAATGCTTGGGAACTGCATCGGGGGATTATGGACAAGTCAAAGGGTGCCGACACTTCGGCAACGGCGAGTTTTCTTAAGGAACAGTTGAGGAAGGCACTCATCGAGCAACGTCTTGCGATGCCCGACCGGCTGACACGCGCAGACCTTTTGCAGCGCGTGATGCGGATCTGGCTGGTCGGCCGGCCCGACACCGTGATAGGCGCCTACTGGCCCATCAAGGGCGAGTTCGATCCGCTGCCCGCCCTGCACCGCTGGAAGGAAGACGGCGAACTCATGGAAGAGACGCAGCGCCGGCGCATCGGACTGCCGGTGATCGACAAAGTCCACAAGACCCTGACCTTCCATGCCTGGTACCCGGGCTGCCAGATGGAAGAAGACGCCTACGGCATTCCCAAGCCCAAGGACACCGAGCTGATCGTGCCGACCCTGCTGTTCGTGCCCTGCGTGGGCTACAGCGCGGGCGGCTACCGACTGGGCTACGGCGGCGGTTTCTACGACCGCACGCTGGCGGCGCTCGAGCCGCGGCCGTTCACGGTGGGGCTGGGCTTCACCCACGGCTTTCTCGAAGACTTCGAGCCCGAGGCGCACGACCTGCCGCTCGACGCCATCCTCAACGACAACGGAGTCGTCTGGCCGACCAGCTGAGCTGCCAGCGTCAGTCGATGTTGTCGATGGTGTCCGGGTCGGGCACCTCGCCGATGGTCTGGCGGGTGGTCTCGGACTGGAGCAGCAGCCAGTCGCAGAAGGCCCTGATTTCCGGCCGCAGCGCACTGCGCGGCCCGGCAATGAGCCAGTAAGACATCGGCGAATCCATGCGGTGCTGCGGCAGCACCTCGACCAGGTCGCCGTTGGCCAGGCTCTCGGCAATGAGCGAGCTTCGCGCCAGCGTCACGCCCTGCCCGGTGAGGGCCGCCTGCACCATCTGGTAGGCGTAATTGAAATAGAGCCAGCGCTTGGGCTGCGCGCGTTCCAGCCCGTTCACCTCGAACCAGCGGCGCCAGGTCAGCCATTCCAGGTGCGTGCGGTGCGCGTCGCCGGCCTCGATCAGCGTGAACTGGGTGATGTCGGCGGGTGTCTTGATGGGCGGGCTGCTCTTCAGCAGCCAGGGGCTGGCCACCGGCGTCAGCGTTTCGCCGAACAGGCGCACCGCGCCGGCCGTCATGGACTCGCGCGGGCCGTAGCGCAGGGCGATGTCGACGTCGGCCACTTCGAGGTCGACCGCCACGTCGCTGGCGTCGATGCGGATGTCGATCTCGGGGTTGTCGCGCTGGAAGGCCTCCAGCCGCGGGATCAGCCACATCGAGGCGAACGAGGCAAAAGTGGTCAGCGACACGCTCTGCCGCCCCGCGCTCTGGCGGATCTGGCGCACGGCCGTGTCGATGCGCGGCAGCGACTGCTGCACCGCCAGCAGCAGCAGTGCCCCCGCGCTCGTGAGCTCCACCGCGCGCGTATGGCGCAGGAACAGCGCCACGCCCACCTCTTCTTCCAGCGACTGGATCTGGCGGCTCACGGCCGACTGGGTCAGCGCCATTTCTTCCGCTGCTGCGCGGAAGTTCAGGTGCCGGGCCACCGCCTCGAAGGCGCGCAGGTGCCCGGCGGAGATCGGACGGGAGCGCAGATGGGTTTGCGAATGTTGCATGGATATGACTTTGGAGGGCGAATCGGCGTTTGGATCGATTGATGCGAAACGCGCATCAGTAGGCTACCTCGTTTTCATTGGACCGCCAACGCCATAGAAACGATCATTCATTCCCGAACTGCGCTATTGCCACTTTCTGACAAGCGCTTCGGCAAAGCCAAGGAGTTACATCATGTCCACCGCCGTCTGCACCACCGAATCGCTCTCGTCCCTGTCCGTTCCCGCCCGCACCGCCGCCGTTCCGCCGGCCGTGCGTCGTGGTGCCTGGCAGATCGCGCCCGGCGAGGCGATGAGCCTGAAGGCGCGGGCGGCCAGCATTCTGCGGGTCAAGCAGGGCCGGGTGTGGATCACGCCCGATGCCACGCTCAAGAACCCCAGCGAAGACCTGGTGCTCGCACCCGGCGAATCGCTGACGGTGGCCGCGGGCCAGCGCATCGTCATGGAGGCGTGGGACGGCTACGGCGCGACCTACAGCTGGGACAACGCCTGAGCGATTGTTTTCCCTCCAAGTGCTGAAAAGGCGGCCTCGGCCGCCTTTTTCTTTTTGAAGCGTCTTTTGGGGTAGGGCCGTCGGGCGGCCGCCCGTTCAGTCCAATTCAACCGTTGATGTCGAAGCTGGGCACCAGGGCCAGAAAGTGCCGCAGCGCCGCCTCGCCAAGCAGCACATGCACGCCGGCCATCAGGTCGGGGCCCTCGCATTCGGCCAGCCCCATGCCGAAACCGCTGTAGCGCCGGGCCGCCAGCGGAGCTTCGTAGACCACCCTGACGTCGACATGGCGCGGGTCTTCCTCGATCTGCTGCATCAGCGCGTCGATGGCTTCGGGCGGGCCTTCCAGGTGCTGGCAGAAACGCTGCCCGTCGAACACCAGCAGGCCGGTGATGTCGCGCTCCGCGTTGCGCATGCGCGCCCGGGAGGTGATCGAGCCCACGGTGCCCGGGGGCAGGTCCTGGGCGAGCGTGCTGCAGTAAAGCACTTCGTAGAGCGGGAGCCTTGGGTCTTCTGTCATGCGTCTTGGGGAGGAAAGCGGTGCGGAGTGTAGGCAGCCCCGGGACGCCGCGAAATGTCAAAAGACACAGGCGAAGCGCCTATAGTAAAGCGTGAAATTCGAGGACTACCCCGCTGCCGCAGCGCCTCCCCAGGGCGTGAATTCGTGCGACCAGTGCGCATTGCGACGGCTCGATGCCTTCCTGCCGCCTGCCGGCGAAGAGTTGCAGGCCATCCAGTCTTTCCGCGTCGGCACCCGGCGCGTGGAGGCGGGCAGTTCGATCATCGACGAGCACCGGCCGAGCCCGCAGCTCTTCACCCTCTATTCAGGCTGGGCCTTCCGCTACAAGACGCTGAGCGACGGCCGGCGGCAGATACTGAGCTTCTTGCTGCCCGGCGATTTCCTCGGCCTGCAGGATGAGTTCGCCGAGGGCCAGACGCACGGCGTCGAGGCGGTGACCGACGTCACGCTGTGCGCCTTCTCGCGCGACCGGCTGTGGGACCTGTTCCATGCCCAGCCCAAGCTGGGCTACGACATCACCTGGCTTGCAGCGCGCGAGGAAAAGATGGTCGATGACAACCTCGTCACCACCGGCCGGCGCAATGCCGGCGAGCGCGTGGCCATGCTGCTGATGCACCTGTATCGCCGCGCGCAGCGCGTGGGCATGGTGCGCGACGGCTGGGTCGAGTTTCCGTTCAACCAGCAGCACATCGCCGATGCGCTGGGGCTGTCGCTGGTGCACACCAACAAGACGCTGCGGCGGCTGCAGCGGCTGGGGCTCTACAAGATCGACGCCGGCTGGCTGCGCATCATGGAGCCGCACGCGCTGGAAACGCTGGGCGACTACTTCGAACGCCCGATGCGGCCTACGCCGCTGATCTGATCCGCCACACGGCCTTCAGCGCGTGGCCACCAGCTGGCGCAGGTCGCTCTCGTAGGCCTGCAGCCGGCGCACCGCCTGCGCGCGCTGGCTGGCCGTGGTGCCGTTGTGCAGCGCCGCCGTGTTGCGGCAACCCTCCTGCAGCAAGGCCTGCTGCTGGTCGCGCCAGGGTCCGGGCGGTGGTTCGGCGATGCGCTGGATGTAGCCATGCAGCGCCGCGCGCGCCTCGGCCGGCGACGGCTTGCTGGCCACGAAGCCGCGCAGCAGCACCAGCGCCTCCTGCTGGCGCTTGCGTCGCTCGGCGTCCGCCAGCCGTGGTTCGAACACCGACTGCGCGACCTGCTGCTTCAGCAGCTCGCGCTGCTCCGTGCTGAGGCGGCCGTAGAAGTCTTCGGTGCGGTCGAGGAACTGGTCGTAGCGCTTTTCCTGCACCTGCGCCGGGGTGCGGTCGAGCCAGTCCTTGCGGTACTCGGCGTTGTTCTTCGCGTATTTGCGCTCCAGCTGCTGCAGTTGCGCGTCGGTCAGGCTCAGCGCCAGCTCGGTGCCGGCGGGCTCGGCGCGTTCGGTAACGGCCAGCAGGCGCTCGCGGATGCGGTCGGCCATGGCGCAGACTTGCTCCTGCGTCACCTCGCCCGGCGCCAGCGCCTGCGCTTCCTGCAGCAGCGAGGCGATGCGCGGCAGCTCGTTCTGGCGGTGCCAGGCCAGCAGCTGGTCGAGCTCGTCGCGCACCTTCGGGGTCTGCGCGCCGTCGAAGTCCAGGTAGCCGTCGAGCCACCAGTAGCTCACCGTGGGCAGGTTGTTGTAAGCCAGCTTGATCGCGCTGCAGGCGCCCAGGGCGGCGGCGATGAGCAGCACGCCGATAATTCGCGCCACTGCAGCGCAACGAAATCGGGAAGAAAAACGCATGAATCAGACTCCGCAACAAGACAGCCGGGGGCCGGTCGACGTCGTCATCATGGCGGCCGGCAAGGGCACGCGCATGAAAAGCAGACTGCCCAAAGTGTTGCATCGATTGGGCGGCCGCGCATTGCTGGCCCATGTGACGGGCACCGCCGCACGCATCGGCGCGCGCGACGTGGTGGTCATCACCGGCCATGGCGCGGCCGAAGTCGAGGCCTCGCTGAACAGCGGCATCGAGGGCGCCACGCTGCGCTTTGCGCGCCAGGAGCCGCAACTCGGCACCGGCCACGCAGTGCAGCAGGCCGCGCCGCTGCTGCCGGATGACGGCACGGTGGTCGTGCTGTCGGGCGACGTGCCGCTGATCGGCGAAGACACGCTGCGCGCGCTCATCGCGGCCAGCGCGGGCAGCAAGCTGGCGCTGCTGACCATCGAATTCGACGACCCGAGCGGCTACGGCCGCGTCATCCGCGCAGCGGGGCAAGGCGAGGTCACCGCCATCGTCGAGCACAAGGACGCCACCGAAGCGCAGCGCGCCGTGCGCGAGATCTACAGCGGCGTGATGGCCGTGCCCGCGCGCCTGCTCAAGGGCTGGCTTGCGCGGCTGGACAACAAGAACGCCCAGGGCGAGTACTACCTGACCGACGTGGTGAAGTTCGCCGCCGCCGACGGCGTGCCCGTGGTCGCGCACATCACCACCGATGCACTGCAGGTGGCCGGCATCAACAGCCCGGCCCAGCTCGCGGCGCTCGAGCGCGCCTGGCAACTGCGCCAGGCGAATGCGCTGATGGAGCAGGGCGTGCGCCTGGCCGACCCGGCGCGCTTCGACCTGCGCGGCACGCTGGATTGCGGGGCCGACGTGGAGATCGACGTCAATTGCGTGTTCGAAGGCATGGTGTCGCTGGGCGAGGGCGTGCGCATCGGCGCGAACTGCGTCATTGCCAATGCGCGCATCGAGGCGGGCGCGGTGATTCATCCGTTCACGCATATCGAGGGCGAGAAGGCCGGCGTGACGGTGGGCGCGGGCTCGCTCATCGGCCCCTTCGCTCGGCTGCGGCCCGGCGCACAGCTGGGTGCCGAGGTACACATCGGCAATTTCGTAGAGGTCAAGAACTCGACGCTGGCTGCCGGCGCCAAGGCCAACCACCTGGCCTACCTGGGCGACGCCACCGTGGGCGAGCGAGTGAACTATGGGGCGGGCAGCATCACCGCCAACTACGACGGCGCCAACAAGCACCGCACCGTGATCGGCGACGACGTGCACGTGGGCAGTAACTGCGTGCTGGTGGCGCCCATAACCATCGGTGCGGGCGGCACCATCGGCGGCGGCTCGACCATCAACAAGTCGACCGAGCCGGGGGCGCTGACCGTGGCGCGGGGCAAGCAGGTGAGTTTTCCGAACTGGAAGCGCCCTCAGAAGAAATAGGCTCGCCCCCAGGCTGCGCGCACTTCGTGTCGCTTCGCCAACCCCCTGCCGGGGGCAACACCAGCGGCCCGGCAAAGCCGGTTCCGCGGTGTTCCGCGAAGAGGCACGAAAGCTTTATCGCAGCGGCAACCGGGGCTCGAACTTGGCGCGCTTGAGGCTGAAGAAGGCCTTGACGTTGCGCACGTTCGCGTCGGCCGTGAACAGGCGCTGCGTGAGTGCGCCGTAGTCGGGCATGTCGCGCGCGGCCACGACCAGCACGAAGTCCGGGCCCGGCGACACGCGCCAGCACTGCTGCACTGCGTCGTCGGCAATCACGCGCGTCTCGAAGGCGTCGAGCGAGGCGGCGTCCTGCCGGTCGAGCGAGATTTCGATCACCGCCTGCAGGCCGTGGCCCAGTACTGTGGCGAGCCGGTCGGGCGACAGCAGTGCGACCTGGCGTTCGATCAGGCCGACTTCGCGCAGCCGCTGCACGCGGCGCAGGCAGGTGGGCGGCGAGATGCCGACGTCGGTGGCCAGGCGCTGATTGGTTTGCGAGGCATCGCGCTGGAGGGCGTCGAGCAGGCGCAGGTCGATTGAATCTAGGGAGATTGATTCCATATTGGAAGAAATTATGGAATAAAAGTCCAAATCAGAGAAATGGAGAAATAAAAGTCCGAAATAAACAAAATTTCGAATGCATATTTCTTTCATGCCTTCCTACCATCGAGACTCTTCTTCTTTCAAAGGCAGCTCACCATGTGCGGCATCGTCGGGGCAGCGTCCCATCGCAACATCGTTCCGGTCCTGGTCCAGGGCCTCCAGCGGCTCGAATACCGTGGCTATGACTCGTGCGGCGTGGCGGTGCATGCCGGTGGCCTGACGCGGGCGCGCACCACTTCGCGCGTGGCCGATCTCGTGGCGCAGGTGCGCGACGACAAGGTCGAGGGCCTCACCGGCATCGCCCACACGCGCTGGGCCACGCACGGCGCGCCGGCCGTGCACAACGCGCACCCGCATTTCAGCCACGGCCCCGGCGCCGATGCGCAGACCGCGCGGCCGGGCCGCATCGCGCTCGTGCACAACGGCATCATCGAGAACCACGAAACGCTGCGCGCCGCGCTCGAAGCCAAGGGCTACGCCTTCGAGAGCCAGACCGACACCGAGGTTATCGCCCACTTGGTCGACAGCCTCTACGACGGTGACCTGTTCGAAGCCGTGAAGGCCGCCGTGCTGCAACTGCACGGCGCCTACGCCATTGCCGTGATCTGCCGCGACGAGCCGCAGCGCGTGGTCGGTGCGCGTGCGGGCTCGCCGCTGATCCTCGGCGCCGGCAAGGACGGCGCAGAGAACTTCCTCGCCAGCGACGCGATGGCCCTGGCCGGCGTGACCGACCAGATCGTCTATCTGGAAGAAGGCGACGTGGTCGACGTGCAGCCGGGCAAGTACTGGATCGTCGACAAGAACCACAAGCCGGTCACCCGCCAGGTGCGCACCGTGCTCGCCCACAGCGGCGCGGCCGAGCTCGGCCCGTACCGCCACTACATGCAGAAGGAAATCTTCGAGCAGCCGCGCGCCATCGGCGACACGCTCGAAGGCGTGGCAGGCATCGTGCCCGAGCTGTTCGACGGCATCGGCCAGGACGGTGCGACCGGCGCCAGTGCCTACCGCGTGTTCCAGGACATCGACAAGATCCTCATCCTCGCCTGCGGCACCAGCTACTACAGCGGCTGCACCGCCAAGTACTGGCTCGAAGGCATCGCGAAGATTTCCACGCAGGTCGAGATCGCGAGCGAATACCGCTACCGCGACTCCGTGCCCGACCCGAAGACGCTGGTCGTCACCATCAGTCAGTCCGGCGAAACCGCCGACACGCTGGCCGCGCTGAAGCATGCGCGCTCGCTCGGCATGGAACAGACGCTGACCATCTGCAACGTCGCCACCAGCGCGATGGTGCGCGAGTGCAAGCTGGCGTACATCACGCGCGCAGGCGTCGAAATCGGCGTGGCATCGACCAAGGCCTTCACCACGCAACTCGCGGGCCTCTTCCTGCTTACGCTCGCCATCGCGCAAGCCAAGGGCCGGCTGAGCGATGCCGACGAGGCACGCTACCTGAAGGAAATGCGCCACCTGCCGGTTGCGCTGCAGTCGGTGCTGGCGCTGGAGCCGCAGATCATCGGCTGGGCCGAAGACTTCGCGCGCAAGGACAACGCGTTGTTCCTCGGCCGCGGGCTGCACTACCCGATCGCGCTCGAAGGCGCGCTCAAGCTCAAGGAAGTGACCTACATCCACGCCGAGGCCTATGCCGCCGGCGAACTCAAGCACGGCCCGCTCGCGCTGGTGACGAGCGAGATGCCCGTGGTGGCCGTCGCACCCAACGACGCACTGCTCGAAAAGCTCAAGAGCAACCTGCAGGAAGTGCGCGCGCGCGGCGGCGTGCTCTACGTGCTGGCCGACGGCGACACGAAGATCAAGAGCAGCGACGGGCTGCACGTGATCCGCATGCCCGAGCACTACGGCGCGCTCTCGCCGATCCTGCACGTGGTGCCACTGCAGCTGCTGGCGTATCACACGGCGTGTGCGCGGGGGACCGATGTGGACAAGCCGCGGAATCTGGCGAAGAGCGTGACTGTGGAGTGATCCGGAGACAGCGCGTCGACTGGTGTTCTGACCTAATAAAGTCGTAAACGTGCAAATAGAGTCGTAAACGGGGCAATAGAGTCGTAAACCTTCCTGGGTGCAAGAAGGGTAGGGCGCCCGCGCGGCGTGCTGCGCGAGTGGCCGTGCGGCGCTGAGTCCAAGAATGTCTAGCAGCAGTGCTGCATGACAAGCATCTTTCCGTAGCGTGATCGACGCTGACGACGGGTACCCTCTTGCCATGGACACACTCCCTGATGAGGGCAGCAACTCGTGCTTGTATTTCTGGGGCTTCGACTACGACCGCTCCTCTGGAGCCCGGGCGAGCGCCGAGTTAGTGCTGCTAGCGGGCTTCTCTGACTCTTGGAGGAAGACGACGATCGACGATCGGAGTGGCGATGTGCACAAATGATGAACGCGGCCTTTGCAGTCCCTTGCAGGTGACCGGCACGCGACCTTGTGGAGATTTACCTCGAGCACGGCGGTCGACGCACGAGATCGAACTCCATAGATAGATATTGGACGGGGTTGTCTTTCACAGGACCCCGTCCGCAGCGATCCATATGCTGGTGAGCGAAGGGTGACCGTGTCTGATCCGCATTTCGGCCCGCACTCGCGATGTCGTGCGGGGCCGACCGTCGGACCTTCAGTATCCCGTTGATTTCGCTCGAAGCTCCTTCTTGTATCGCTTTATCAACGATTGCATTAGTTCAGCGGGCTCGACCGTCAGACCTTCGCATAGCAAAACTAGGCTAGTCAGTGATGGGCTAGTCGTCGCCGTCTCCAGCTTGGCGACGAATGTGCGGTTGAGACCCGCCGCGAATGCCAATTCTTCCTGATTGAAACCAAGAGCTGACCGCCGAGCCTTTAGCTCAGCTGCAAATGCTCTCAGCAGCGCAGGATTCTGGGTCGACCGCATGCAACGAATCTCGTTGCATGGACTACTTTATGCACCCGCTTGTATGGTACAAACTTGGAAAAATAGACTATCGAGAATGGGTTGATGCTCGCCATTTCTAAGCTGGATGGAAGGCCGCCGCTGAACCACTCACGGCGTTTGGCTTGCGCTCGGAAGGGCTGCGCATGCTGATGCCGCTCTTGCTGGCACTTGGCATTGCCTTGGCTCTTTTCTATTGGGTATGGATCGCCGTTCCGCGCGGGACTCAGAGTCGGCGTGAGATCCTTCTTCAGACGGAGAGCCGGACATCGGGCGCCACGTTCTTCCCAGTCGATCCGCGTCGCATGCTGGGCGATTGGGATGAAACCTGCATCCTGTTCGATCCGGATGCCCGCAAGGCCTGCATCGTCGTTCGCGGAAAGAAAGCCCGAACCGTCGATTTCGAGTACTTCAACACCTGGCAGCTCAAGTGGACCGAATATCCCGCAAACCCGGTGTTTCGCTTTCAGCACGTGCACTTCCTCTTCGAGACCAGTGACTTCGATCGCCCGACGATTCGCGTCGCCGTGCCCTCCAGGTCCGATGGCGAGGCATGGAACGCCAAGCTCTCGATCCTGATGCCCTGAATGCGCTGCTAAAGAAATGGGCCTACCGACGTGAAGCTGCTCATCCTTTCGGACCTGCACCTCGAGTTCGGGATCTTCAACGTCCCGAAGGTCGACTACGACGCAGTGATCCTTGCTGGGGACATCTTCGTCCCCGGTTCCAAGGCCATGCGCTGGGCCCGGCGGGCGGGGAACTTTGGGGAGACAGCCCCCATCCTGTTCGTGCCCGGCAACCATGAGTTCTACGAAGGTGTCCTCCAGACCTCGCTCAAGGAAATGGCGCTCACCGCGAGAGCGTGCAATGTGCACCTCCTGGCGCCTGGCGAGGCCGTGATCGCCGGCGTCCGCTTTCTGGGCTGCACGCTGTGGACAGACTTCGAACTGCCGATCCAGACCAAGACAGAGTTGCTGGTAGACACCGAACGGGCCATGAAGGCGGCCAAGGTCCGTCTCAACGACTACTCAGCGATCCGGTGGGCCGAGGCGCAGGAATCCTGCGACGCACCCGTGGTAGCAGCCAAGTCAAGAAAGCGCCGCCTGGTACCCGAGGACACACTGGCGCTCCACCAGCGTGACCGCGCCTGGCTGGCCCAGAAGCTGGCCGAGCCCTTCGACGGGCCAACGGTGGTTGTGACCCACCACGCCCCGCATCGAAACTCCCTTGTGCGGCACTATCAGTCCGACTGGCTGTCCCCATCTTTTGTGAGCGAGCTCCCAAGTTCCTTCTTCGAAGTGCCCTCGCTCTGGATTCACGGTCACCTCCACGATAGCTACGCCTACCAAGCGGGCAACTGCCGGGTGGTATGCAATCCCCGTGGGTACTTGCAGCATGGCAGCGGCCTGGAGAACAAGCAGTTCAACCCCGAGTTCGTGGTCGAGCTATGAGTGACATCCAGTCACCTATCCGCACGATCCAGCAAGTGCTGGCTGCTGCAACTGCGGTCTCGGATGGGGGCTTTGAGGCGGCCATCTTCGGGTACAGGAACGAGCCACTCACGCTGTTTGATTACAGGACCGCCGAGTCGTTGACAGCCGAAGGGAGAGCTGCCGATGTGCTCAATCTCCTTGAGTCCTTCCAGGCCGGGTTTGTTGGATGATGAAGCCCTGTACTTGCCGTCTCACCATGGCCGAAGCGACGCTGGCCCATGATGCCTTTGGCCGCACGGGTGATTCCAGTGATCTGCTGTTCCTGGATATCGATGGTGTTCTTCATCCTGTCGGCGTGGACTACTCTTTTAGCAGCAGGTTCTTCAGCCATTTGCCACGGCTGGAAGCGCTTCTTCGAGAGTTCGAGTCTGTCGACGTCGTCATCTCGTCGGATTGGCGGCTGGCCGAAAGCATCGAGCAGTTGCAGCAGTATTTCAGCGATGACATTCGGCACCGGATCATCGGAGCGACGCCGCAGATTGACCCGAATCTGGTCGTCCGATACCGACGGCAGTTGGAGATCCAGACTTGGCTCGACGGGAACGGCCGCAGTGACGCAGAGTGGGTCGCGCTTGACGATTGGCCCTCGAACTTCGAAGCGGGCTTCACGCGGCTCGTGCTCACCGATCCCAAGCGTGCATTCGATCAAGACAGCTTCCAGGAACTGCGCTCGCACTTCCTGCGGTTCGCGGCTGGACGATGAACCGCCATCGGCATATGAGATGAAACCGCTCATCCCGTCAGACCTTCATGCGCGATCCGAACACAACCAGTCGAAGCCCAGGCTCATGTTCTTCGGCGACCCGCACGGCGATCTCGATCCGGTGATCGCCGCAGTCGAGCGCTTTCAGCCTGAGGCGATCGTGCTGCTGGGTGACATCCAGGCGCGTCAGCCTCTGCACGTCGAGCTGAGGCCGGTCCTGGATCTCACCGAGGTCTGGTTCATCCACGGGAACCACGACACGGATTCCGATGCCGACTACGACAACCTGTGGGGGTCAGAGCTCGCGGACCGCAACCTGCACGGACGCATCGTCGAGATCGCCGGGTACAAGGTCGCAGGCCTCGGCGGCATCTTCCGCAGCAAGATCTGGGACCCGCGGCAGCCGATCAAGGAAGCCTCATTCGCCTCGGCGGATACCTTGCACCGGTCCATGCGTCCCGAGGAGCGGTGGAGGGGTGGCGTTGGCCGCCGACACCGCTCCACCATCTTCCCGGACGTCTATCTGCAACTGCTGCGCAGCCCGCCCGCCGACATTCTGGTGACGCACGAGGCGCCGGCAGCACATCCGCACGGCTGGCAGGCGATCGACGAGCTCGCCGAGACGCTCGGCGTCCAGCTCGTAATCCACGGTCACCATCACCAGAGCATCGACTATCTTGCGGAAGGGATGCAGAGTGCTGCAGCACCGTTCCGCGCCTTCGGCGTCGACATGGGCTCGCATCTGGCGTGGCCGCGGAATCCACAAAAGGAGACTGGATCGGAAGTTCTTCCACAAGACTTGCTGGACCTCGCCATGCAGGTACTCGGCGCAGAGGCTCCAGCTTGGCTGGACAAGCCGCACAAGCTGCTCGACGGCCAGACGCCAGCAGCTTTCGCAGCCGGGGGTGGGTCGGAAAAGGTCCGATCGATGCTCAACGCCATCCAATACGGCGGTGTCGTATGAGGCCCGATGAGAATGGATTCGGAGGCCCAGGGTGATCCTCTTCCTTGACTTCGACGGCGTGCTGCATCCGGAGGGAGAAGATCACGTCCTCAACGGAGGCGCCGACTTCTGCTTCCTGCCGCGCCTGGAGGCGTTGCTGCGCGAGTTCCCGCACGTGAACATCGTGATCAGTTCATCCTGGCGCGAGCAGCTTCTCTACGAGACCTTGCTGAAGCCGTTCTGCAGCGACATCCGGGACCGGATTCTCGGAGCCACGCCTCATTCGGGCTTTGGTCTTCCGCCGCCGTATGGGAAGCGCGAAGGAGAGATCCTTGCTTGGCTCCAGTTGCACGATGCGGCCGACGAGTCCTGGGTCGCGCTCGACGACGCCCATTGGCAGTTCGATCGCTGCAAGGACCATCTGGTGCTGTGCGGCTCGTTCGTCGGCTTCGACGACAAGGCCAGTGCTGAGCTTCGCGCTCGCTTTGAAGGGGCATCCCGATGAAAGTGTTGATTCTTTCAGACCTTCACCTCGAGTTCGCGCCCTTTGAACCAGCACCCGATCTCGAATTCGATGTTGTCATCCTCGCCGGCGATATCCATTCGCCGGCCAGGCGCGCCGTCCAGTGGGCGGCGGATCGCTTCCGCGGCATGCCCGTGATTTATCTGCTTGGGAACCACGAGTACTACGACGGACGGTTGGACACGACAATGGCCGAGGCGCGCCGCGAAGCCGAAGGAAGCAATGTCCATCTGCTCGACGGTGACGAACTGGTGATCGATGGCGTGCGCTTCCTTGGCGCAACGCTGTGGACCGACTTCGCGCTCGCCATCGAGACGCCTGAAGGTCCGGTCAGTGATGTCGGGCGTGCCATGAAGATGGCGACCAATCTGCTGAACGACTATGCGCTGATCCGGACGGTCGACGAGTCGGCGGAGCCCGATACCTGGCGCGACAAGCAGGGAAGAAAGCTTCAAGCGGCCGACACGCTTCGGATCCATCAGGCGCAGCGTGCTTGGCTGCGCGACAGACTCTCCGAACCGTTTGCCGGACCGACAGTGGTTGTGACGCACCACGCACCTCACCGAGGTTCTTTGGCAGAACGCTACGCCGATGACTGGGCCTCAGGCGCCTTCGTCAACGAGCTCCCGGAGGCCTTCTTCGATGTGCCCATGCTCTGGGTGCATGGTCACACGCATCAGCAGTTCGACTATCGAGTCTGTTCTTGCCGAGTCGTGAGCAATCCGCGCGGCTACGTGAACTGGAGCGGAAGGATCGAGAACAAGGCGTTCGAGCCTGGCCTAGTCATCGATGTGCAATCTCTCGCCGAGGATGACGACTCGTGAAGCTGCTCATCCTCTCGGACCGTCGAGTTCTGAACCAACGTGCCCCGCATTGCCTGAAGATGCCTGATCCGGTTGTGCCCCTCCGCATGCCTGTCGGCACTGCAGATCTTATGAAGGAGGCGTCTGCAAGCTGAGCGAAGTGGCCCAGACTCACACTATTGAAATTTCAGGCGGGCACAAGTCGCGCCGCCAAGAGCGTCAGCAACGCCGGATGAGGTTCATGCCCAACGCCGGGCGCCAGATCCAAGGTCGCTTCAACGCCCAGTTGAAGCAGTCGCGCTTGTGCGGCCTGTGCCAACGCTGCGGGCATCACAGGGTCTGCACCGCCGTGCAAGAGATGAATCAACGCAGAGGATTTGTGCTCCGGCGGCGTAGCGAATCGCCCCGCGATGGCGACGATGCGCAGCGCGGGCGGCTCTGCGAGCTTGGTGGATTCAAGCGCCATGATTGCGCCCTGCGAGAAGCCTGCAACCAGCGTGCGTTGTGCGTTGACGCGTGAAGCCTGCTGCCAGTGCTGCACGGTCGCCACGAAAGCGGGCATGGCCGCATCCACGCGTGCCTGGCGATTGCCCTCGGTCACGTCGCGTACCGAGAACCACTGGAGCCCGTTGGAAATATCGGAAGGATCGGGCGATGCGACGCTGACCACCATGGCGTTGCGGTCGTGGTTGGCGAACCAGCGCGCGACGCCCAGCATGGACTGCGGCATGGAGCCAACGCCGTGCGTGAGCAGCACCAGACTGGAAGCGGGGCCTTGAGGCTGCTGGACGATGATGGAGGTGGAAGACATGTGTGCTCTCTGGATATGGAAAAGGCTCAGGCCAGCGCGGACGCGCCAGGCAACTCACCGAATACGTAGCCTTCCATCGAAAGCACGCCGTAGGTGACGCCGCCTTCGATGACCTCGACCGGCTCACCCGCGCTGCTGGCGCCGACGGCCACGAGCAACGGCAAGTAGTGTTCGTCCGAGGGGTGGGCGCGACGACTGTGCGGGGCACCTCGGAAGTCGACCAGGGCGCTCATGTCATGCGCGATGGCCGCCCGGCGCGCCCACTGCACGAACTCGCGCACGTAGTCTTCAGGTGTCTCGGTTTCAGACTGGCGGAACTCGTAGAGGTTGTGCGTGAGGCTGCCCGAACCCACGACAAGTACCCCTTGCTCACGCAACGGTGCCAGGGCGCGCCCGAGGGCGAGTGCATCGGCGGGGCGCAGTTCAATCGGCAGCGACAGTTGAAACACCGGCACTGATGCGCCAGGCAGCATGTGCATCAGCGGCACCCAGGCGCCGTGATCCAGCCCCTGCTCATCCACCAGTTGCGCGGAGAGCCCCGACTGCGTCAACAGCTCGGCCACCTCACGCGCGACATCCGGGGCCCCTTGAACAGGGTAACGCAGTGCATACAACGATGCGGGGAAACCACCGAAGTCATGGACGGTCTGGGGCCGTGTACTGGCACCGACACGCAGGCCGCGCGTGCGCCAGTGCGGCGAGATGACGAGCACGGCCCGCAGCCCGTCCAGCGCGAGGACACGCTCGCCGACGGCCTTCAGCAAGGGACCGGCTCGACCGGGTTCCAGTGCGAACGTCGGAGCGCCATGCGAGACGAACAGGGCAGGAATCTTCATGGGAATGCACCTTGGCTTTGCCCCTCGCACCCTTTGGCGCGAGGGAGAGGATTGCTTACTTGACGAGGCCGAACGGGTCTTTCACCGGGCGCTTGGCCGGGTCGGCGTTGTTCCAGAACTGCTGCACGATCCAGCCATATTCGGGCAGGCCGTTGATGAACGGCGGCAGCATGTCGTTGCCCGACGGAAGCTTCCAGTCGGCCTGCAGCTCCGCGCCGAGGGCATAGACGGTGTTGAGTTGCGCGCCCGCGGCACTCATGCGCTGCATCGCGGCTTCGGCTTCGTACTTGCTCCAGGCGCCCGATGCATCGACCACGGGGTGCACGACGTAGCCGTCGTTGATCATCGCCAGCGTCGGCAGCGCCACGCAGGTACCCAGCGTCACGCCCGAGATGATGATGTGCTTGCGGCCCGTCTTGGCGACCAGGTTCTCCAGTGCCTTGCGGAAGGTCGGATCCTCGTAGGCGTTGATGATGCCGGTGCGGCGGTAGATGGGCTGGTCCTTGAAGATTTCCTTGAGTTCCGGCAGCAGGTCGCCGTTCTGCCATTGCGCGTTCGACGAAGACAGGAGCACCGGGATCTTCAGCGCCTTGGCCATCTGCGCCAGCGACACCACGTTGGCCTTGTAGCCCGAGGCTTGGGCGAAGTCGCGCACGCTGGCCATCAGACCGACCTGATGGTCGATGAACAGGATGATGCTGTTGTCGGGGGTGGGCTTTTCGTAGGCCGCGCGGCCGGCCTTGCGGGCGTCCGCCGGGCTGGTTTTGGTGGACAGTGCTTTGTCGGTGATCGGGCTCACGATGTCGGCCGGGCGATCCTGCGCAGCAGCGAGGGTGGTGGCAGCCGCCAGGGCGATGGCGGCGGTAACTTGGGTCAGCTTCTTGTGCATGTGTGTTCTCTTTGGCGATGAAGGTCGAGGTGAATCAGGCGCGGCGGATCCAGGTGGGCGAGATCTGCGTGCCTTGTCCGGCGCCGTAGGCGAAGTAAATGTTGAGACCGGCCACTGGCTCCAGGTAGCGCGCGTTCTTCAGCCCGCCCGCGTCCACGGCTGCAAAGCCGATGCTTTCGATCAGTGCACGCACGGTCTGCTTGGCACGCTCGTCGTCGCCGGCATAGAACACGGGCACGGTCTGGCCGTTCGCGAACGCCGGGCCTTCGGCCAGCACCTGGGCCAGCACGGTGTTGAAAGCCTTGACCACTTGCGCGCCAGGCAGCGCCTTGGCGATTTCTTCGGCAGCGGACGTCTCGAAGCCCAGCGTCAGGCCCATGTAGTCATTCGTCAGTGGGTTCGTGATGTCCATCACCACGCGACCTTCGAGCGAGCCGAGCGCTTTCAGCGCGGGCACGGCATCGGCAAAGCCGGTGGCGACGATCACGACTTGCGAATCGCCCAGCGCGTCGGCCGGGGCCGCAGCGGTGGCTCCGGGATGCGCGGAGGCCAACGCCTGAGCCTTGGCCAGATCGCGCGAGGTCACGCGCACCTTGTGACCGGCGGCGGTGAGTTGTCTGGCAAAGCCCGCGCCCATGTTGCCGGCGCCGATGAGTGTGATGTTCATGATGAAAGTCCTTCAGTGGTTGGGTGGAGCCGCGGGAATCGAGATGCCCGGCGGCCTGTCCGGCAGCAAGCTGTGCCGGCATGGAAGAACTTTATTAATATCAGTCGACGAGATAAATAACTGTTCGCGGCATATATTGTTTTAAGAATCGAGACGATGGACCTTCTTCAAGCCATGAAAACCTTCACTGCGGTGGTCGAGGCCGGCAGCTTCGTCGGTGCGATGGGAGCGACGGCGCTGTCCAAGCCCGCCGTGTCGCGGCATGTCAACGAGTTGGAGGCGCACCTGGGCACAAGACTGCTGCAGCGCACGACGCGCCGGCTCTCGCTCACCAGCGAGGGGCAGATCTACTACCAGCGCTGCAAGGAGGTCCTGCAGGCCGTCCAGGAAGCGGAGGCCGAAGTGGGGGCGAGCACAGGTCAGGCCCAGGGACGCCTGCGCATCGGCGCGCCGCAGACCTTCGGCGCGTTGCACCTGGCGGCGCTCTGGGGCCGATTCGCGGCGGAGAACCCCCAGGTCACGCTGGACATCGTACTGTCGGACCGCGCAGTCGACCTGGTCGAGGAGGGCTACGACCTGGTGGTGCGCATCGCGCGGCTGTCCGACTCCAACCTCGTGAGCCGTCGGCTTGCCAGCACGCGCATGATGCTGTGCGCCTCGCCGGCCTACCTTGCGCAGCACGGAACGCCCGTTCAACCGCACGAGCTCGAGAAGCACGACGTGGTTTCGTACAGCTACTGGTCATCCGGGAACATGTGGAGCTTCCAGGGGCCTCAAAGCGAGGTCACGGTGCGCACGCACTCGCGCATCCACGCCAACAACGGTGACACCTGCCGCGCAGCGGCACTGGCGCACCAGGGCATCATCCTGCAGCCCGATTTCCTGGTTCACGAGGATCTGCGCAGTGGCGCCCTTGTCGAGCTCATGCCAGAGTTTCGCGCTGCTGAGTTGGGCATCTTCGCCGTGTACCCGACGCGAAAGCAACTGCCGCTGAAGGTGCGGCGACTAATCGACTTTCTGGTGGACGCGTTGCGGGATCCGCCTTGGGGCCGGGAGCCAAGCTCGCACGTGTGATGCGTTGATGGCGAGCTGCGGGGACTCGCGTCGACGGACGGTTCTTCTAGCCCATCCGATTTCTGGTTGGTTAATCAAATCTTAAAACCACTAAAAAGTTATTAAAGCCGCTCCCTCAGCATCCGCTCCAGAAGGCGACGACATGGTGTCGATCGCCAGGTATCCCCACTGGAGTTCCCATGCTGAACTGCCTCGTATTCGCTGGCGTCCCGCTCAGGTCGACGCCGGCCCCGAGGGGCCTCGCGGCCAAGGCCACGCCTATCCTGTCGCTGGCTGGCGCCTTGTTGCTTGGCGGTTGCGCCACCCCCCAACGCCCTGATCCCCTTGAAGCCATGAACCGCCAGGTCTTCGGCTTCAACGAAACCGTAGACAAGGCCGTGCTGGCCCCTGTTGCCCGCGGCTACGAGCGCGTTGTGCCAGAGCCGGTGCGTGGTGGCGTCAGGAATTTCTTCGCCAATCCCCGCGACCTTGGCTCTGGCGTGAACCTGGTGTTGCAAGGTCGGCCGAAAGAAGGCCTGACCGACCTGGCACGCGTGGCAACGAACACCACGGCGGGCCTGCTCGGCGTTTTCGATGTCGCGACGCCGCTGGGGCTGCCGCGTCAATCCGCCGATCTGGGCCAGACCCTTGGGCGCTGGGGCGTCGGATCAGGCGCCTATGTCGTCTTGCCCCTGATGGGCCCTTCGACCGTGCGCGACACCGCCAACATTCCAGTCGACATGATGTTGACGCCGCAGGCCTTCGTCTCCAACAGCGCGCTAGGCGGTGGCTTGACCGTGGCGCAGTTCGCAAGCAAGCGTGCGGATCTTCTGTCGGCAACGCGCCTGCTCGACGACGTCGCGCTCGATCGCTATCTGCTTGTGCGCGACACCTATCTGCAACGCAGACAGAGTCTCGTCCTTGGCGCCTCGCAGCCCGGTCAGAGCAACGACGACAGCGCGCCGCCGCCCGCTGCAAACCACTGATTTTTTCAACCCCGAGGATCCCCATGTCAGAACGAATCCGCCTTGTGAAGCAGGGCAAGAACTTCCGTGCCCATCTGCCTTTCACGGCCATCGCCGCGGGCGTCGCTTGCGCCGCCTTCCTTTCACCGGCCTGGGCACAGGCCGATGAAGAAAAAATCCCCGAAGCGAGTTCGCAATGGGGCCTCGGCATTGGCGTGGCCATGGAGCGAAAGCCCTATCGCGACTTCAACAACAAGGCCCAGGCCCTCCCGATGATCACCTACGAGAACAAGTGGGTCAGCGTCGCATTTCCGAGCGCCGACCTGAAGCTGACATCCATAGGGCCTGTTTCTTTGCGGCTGCGCGCGCGGTTCGCCGGAGACGGCTACGAGGCCGACGATTCGCCATTCCTCAACGGCATGGACAAGCGCAAGAGCAGTCTGTGGCTGGGCGGCGCGGCCATCTGGCGCAATGACTTTGCCAACCTGTCGGCTGAACTGCTGGCCGACGGGTCGGGCAACAGCAAGGGCTCTCGGTTCAAGGTGCAGGTTGACCGACGCTTCGCTGCAGGCGCCTTCGGCTTCACGCCTCGCCTGGCTGCACATTGGGTAGACAGCAAGTATGTCGACTACTACTACGGCGTGAAGGCCTCCGAAGCTCAGGCGGGCCGGCCCGCCTACGCCGGGAAGTCGACCGCCAACATGGAGGTGGGCCTGCGCGTGGACTACGCCGTGGCGCCCAAGCAAACGGTGTTCCTGGACGTGAGCGCAACCAGCTTCGGCAGCGGCATCAAGAACAGCCCGCTGGTCAGCCGATCCAGCCAGTCCGGCGTGCGTCTGGGCTACGTCTACCGGTTCTGAGAAACCTTGGCCGCCCCTGCGCGGCCAGAGGGCTGCATGGCGCCCAGCGCTTCAGATTGCAGGGCCTGAATGGCGCTGCGGTGCGCCTTTCCACAGGGCCGCCGGTCCGGGCTCGGCATCTTCCACGCGAAATGACTTCCTCCCTTACATCCGTCGAGGCAATCCATGACCTTTCTCCATTTTTTCCGCGTTGCAGGCATTGCAGCCGTACTCGCCGCGGCCTTCAACGCCCACGCCGGCAGCTTCGCGGCGTCCGTGGCCTCCAGTGCCGGCTCCGCATCCAGCAACGGCGTGTCGGCGTCGCTGCGCGGTTCGAGCAAGAGTTCCTTCGACGGCGACAAGGTGGCCGAAGGCGACTACCGCATCACCGAAGTCGCGCAGGCCACCGACCGCGAGGGCTTCACGCGCGTCGCGATGCAGAGCGACGACGACGCGCAACGGCGCATCGTGCTCGAACTGCCGCAAGCCACTTTCGCGAAGGAACGCCTGGGCCTCGGCGACCTCGTGCACGCGCAGCAGCGCACCTATGGCACTGCCTTCGCACGTGACGACACGCGCGAGGCGTTCTACCTCGTGCTCGCCGACGACTGGTACGGGGGGCTCGCCGCGCGCCCCGTGAGCCTTTGATCGTGGCTCGCAAGTTGGCGGCGCTGCTGGGCCTCGCGGCCATCCTCGCCTTCCCAGGGGGCGCCGCGCAAGCTGCCTCCTCGCAGTTCTGCGATCGTGCGAAACCGCTCACCGCGAGCGAGCAGGATCGCGTGCTGCGTTTCACCGCCGTCGTGCAGGAAGCGCTTTCGAACACAGGCAGCGACGCCGTGCTGATCAGCCGCTCCGGCCTCGATCTCTCCCGCTTTCACATCCGCTACTCCCATGCTGCCATCGCCTGGAAAGCCGCGGACGGCACCTGGTCCGCGCGGCAGCTGTACTACGCCTGCGACGAAGGACACCCGCGCCTCTACGACCAGGGCTTGGCCGGCTTCGTCATGGGCATCGACGACGCCGCGCTGGGCTACGTCTCCATCGTGGACCTTCCCTCCGAAGCGGCACAGGCGCTTCGCAGTGCCGCACTCGACACGCCACGCGCCCTGCATCTGCTGGCCGCGCGTTACAGCGCCAATGCCTATCCGTTCAGCCTGCGCTACCAGAACTGCAACCAGTGGGTCATGGAGCTGCTTGCCGTGGCTTGGGGTGGACTGCCCGACGGGGATGACCTGCGCGAGCGCGCCCAGCAATGGCTGCGCGAGGCCCCCTACAAGCCCGAGCCGGTCGATGTCGACTCGCATGCGCTCATCTTCGCGTCGAATTTCGTGCCGCTGCTGCATCTGGACGACCACCCGCAAGACGACATCTATGCGCTCAAGCTGCACATCAGCCTGCCCTCGACCGTGGAGGCATTCGTGCGCGAACAACGCCCCGGGAGCGAGCGCGTCGAGCTGTGCCACGACGGCAAGCAGGTTGTGGTGCGCCGCGGCTGGACACCCGTCTCCGACGGCTGCACGCCGGGAGAGAGTGATCGTGTCGTGTCGCTCGACTAGCGCGCAGGCAAGGGGAACACGATGATCTGGCTCATCTCCTTGATCGCCGCATTGGTTGGTATCGCACTGATCGCCCGGCTCCTCCTCGGCCGAGGCCGCAGGATCAACGAGGGCCTCAGAACAACCGACGGGCTGGATGCCGGCGGCGCGCAGTTCCTGCTGCATGTCGAGGACGCCAGTTTGCTCGGCGTGGGCTCGCCGGTGTTCTTCCGGCGCGTCAAGGTCGGTCGGGTCGCAGAGTGCGAGCCCGATGGCGGCGGTCGCGGCGCGTTGCTGCGGATCTTGGTGAACGCGCCCCATGACAACTTCGAGGGTGTCAACACCCGCTTTTGGCATACGAGCAGGTTTGACCTGCAGCTCATCTCGAGCGACGCGGCGCCGAGCACGCCGTTGTTCGCATCTTTCCTGCTCTGGGGCATTGCCTTTGGCGCGACGGACGACACCGGCGGCCCCGCGGCCCGGAGCAAGACAAGCTTCGCGCTGGTCGGCGACGAGCCGCGTCTGCGAGTGGATGACAGCAAGTGAAATATCCCTCCAGCTTTGCAGTCGCCCACGCCGCTGTGCTTGCCCTGGTGATCGGCGTCTTTCTGATGGACGGCTGCGCGCACCGGCACCCCACCACATCTGCGAATGTTCCGGCCGCGCCAGCTTCGACATCGGCAAAAGGTTCCAATCCATGAATGTCCTGTTTTCCAGATCCAGAAGTGGAACTCGCGACCAACTTGGCAGCGTGTCGATGGTCCGTCTCCAGTAGCAGCGGCGCGATGAACGTCACGATCGTGTCCCAGGGCCGCAGGCTGGACGGACCGCCATTCGGATTTGGCAAGTGACGGATTTCCTCTTCCGGAGACAATCCTCACCAGTCTTCGGACCGGCGGTCCGGGGGCGAGTACTTAGAAGCTAAGACGGGGCTCCCACCGAGGGGAAAACGAGCCGTATGCAGAAACCTCGCCCTTCCAAGCCGTCCCCGGTTTCGATCGTTGCTCGGTGTAGTTGGGCAATCCCGGCCACCAGCGACAACCCGATACCGCTGCCGCGAACGGAAGTACCTGCGACTCGATAGAAGCGCTCGAAGATCGCATTGCGTTCCGACAGTGGAACGCCAGGCCCGTCGTCCGCCACTTCGAGACAGACCCGTTGTTCCGCCGTTTGCCCGCCTTCCTGTGTGGCGGCGGCCTCATGCCCGCAACTGATGCGGATGCGTCCTCCCTTCGCGGTGTACCGCAGCGCGTTGTCGATCAGGTTGCGCAGCAGGATTCCCATCTCATCGATATTGCAGAGGATGATGCAATTGCTGCGAATATCGAGTTGGATCGAACGCTCCTGCTGAAAGGCATGGGTGTCGAAATCTCGCGCCACAAGCAGAGTGAGATCGCTCAAGTTTGCCAGCGCGTGCTGTGGGGCGTTGGCGCTCGAATTCAGTCGAGCCAGGTCGAGCAGCTGTTCGGACAGTCGAGTACTTCTCTGCGCGACCAGAAGCAGTTTGGTCAGCGCCACGTCTTTGTCGACCAATGTGGTGGCACGCAGGGCGATCTGGGCTTGTGCCTGCAGCGTGGAAAGGGGGGTTCGCAACTCGTGCGCGGCATCACCGATGAAGCGGCGCTCGCCTTCGATCGAATCGGAGACCTGTTCCAACAGATGATTGAACGAAGCAATCAACGGATGCAACTCGCGCGGCAGCGTGGAAGAGGTCAGCGGTGTGAGGTCGAACTTGCGCCGGCTTCGCATGGCGGCTTCCAGCGCCACAACGGGCTTGAGCGAACTGCGAACAACGAACCACATCAGCGTGCCTACGATCAGCAAGAGAATCGAGCTGAGTACCAAGCCAACCAATGCTTCGTGCTGCATTTCGGCATCCACCACGCTGTGGAGATTGCCGACCTGCACGCAGATTCGGCCCTCGGAATCCGAAACCGAATAGACGCGCCAGCGCCTTCCCTCGATCACTGTGGTGGCAATGCCATCCTCGAAGTCAGGCCGCAGCGGGGATGCCGGTGCGCCGGGCGTGCGAACGGACAACCGTTTGCGGTCAATCCAGACTTGGAAGACGAGTTGCTCGCTCTCGGCCAATGCGGGATCGCGCAGTTGCAATCCGGGCCCCGTCGCGACCATGTCTTTGCCAGCCGGAATTGTCAGCAGGATGCGCGTGGCGATGGTCTTGAGCTTGTCGTCCCAGATGCTGGCCTTGTTGTGCGAGAGATACGCGAAAAGCGTCGCGAACGCTGCGATCCAGCACAGGGCGATGGTCGCGCCCAGCACGAGGATCATCCGCGCGTACAGCGATTTCGAGTTCACGGCGGAGGCTGGCCGACAACGTAGCCGTGGCCGTGAACGGTGCGAATCAGGTCGTCGCCGAGCTTGCGGCGCAACTGGTGAATGAACACTGCGATGGTGTTGCTTTCGACGGCGCTGGCCGTTCCGTAGACCACATCGTGCAGCTGGTCGCGCGTGACGACGTGGCCGGGGCGTTCGAGCAAAGCGAGCAGGGTGCGGTACTCGTGCGCACTCAGCGGCACATCGACCCCGGCCTTGGTGACCACGCGGCGACTGCGGTCGACCGTGACATCGCCACGGGAGAAAACGGGTATCACGCGACCCTGACTGCGGCGAATGACCGAGCGAACGCGCGCCCACAACTCGTCGAACTGGAAGGGCTTGACGAGGTAGTCGTCGGCGCCGGCGTCCAGGCCGTGGATGCGCTCGCTCAACTGATCGCGCGCCGTGAGAATCAGGACCGGTGTCGGGTCGTAGCGGCTTCGCATCGACCGCAATACCGTCAGCCCCGACTCTCCGCCCGGCAGGCCCAGGTCCAGCAGCACGGCGGCGTAGGTATGGTCGATCAGCGCGATCCGGGCAGCGGATGCATTGCCGACACGATCGATGGACCAGCCGCTCTGGCGCGCGCCATCGCACACGGCTTCACCCAGCATGTCGTCGTCTTCTACGAGGAGCAGGTGCATGGAGGGGAACTTCTTCTGGCCAGGTGGGACATCTTGAATGATGACGGTGGATTATTAGGATCTTTTTAAGGTGCGTGGTGGTCTACTGCGCGAAGCGCGACCTGAACCAGCGCTCGACCCCGTCGACATAAGTGAATACCACAGGAACCACGAGCAGGCTGAGCAGTGTCGAGGTCACAAGCCCACCGATCACGGCGATCGCCATTGGCTGACGAAAGCTCGCGTCCGAGCCCAACCCGAGGGCGATGGGCAGCATGCCCGCGATCATCGCTACCGTGGTCATCACGATCGGCCTCGAACGCTTGTGGCAGGCATCGATCAACGCATCCATGGGAAGAAGGCCGTGTTCCCTCATGCCGACGACCGTGTGTTCCACCAGCAAGATCGAGTTCTTGGTGACGATGCCCATGAGCATCACCAATCCGATCATCGACGGAACATCCAACTCACTTCGCGCCAGAAGCAGCGCCACGAAGGCGCCGCCCAGCGAAAGCGGAATCGCTGAAAGGATGGTGATGGGCTGCAGGAAGTCCTTGAAGAGAAGCACCAGCACACAGAACATGCACAGCACGCCAGTGAGGATGGCGAGGCCGAAGCCCGAGGTCAGCTCGGCTGCCACTTCGGCATCGCCCGTATTGATCAGCGAAACGCTTGGCGGCATCTGCTGTGCCGCCGGCAGTGCGCGGGCTGCTGCCAGTGCCTCGCCCAGCGGCATGCCGCCGAGGTCGGCGCTGACGGTGACGTAGCGGCGCCTGTCGTAGCGGTCGATCTGCGCCGGGCCGCTTTCGACGGCCAGTTCGGCCAGGCTCGAAAGCGGCACCAGTCCGTTGCGAGAAGGCACCCGTAGGTTCGAGAGCGCTTCGATGTCCTGTCGCGTCGTATCGGGCACGCGCACACGGATGTCGACCTGGCGGTTGTCGAGGTTGAGCTTGGCCAACTGCGCATCGAAATCGCCACTGGTGGCGATTCGGATGGTCTCGCCGATCGTGGCCGTGCTCACTCCGCGTTCGGCGGCACGTTTCAGGTCAGGCCGCACGATGACCTCGGGGCGCTCCAGGCTGGCTGTGGTTCGAATGCTCGAGAGTCGGCTCACCCCGCGCAGATCGCGCTCGAAGGCTTGCGCGCTTGCCTTCAGTGCCTGCGCGTTGTCACTCGTGAGAATCAACGACATCTGTTCGCCTGCGCCGCCACCCCCCACGGCAAAGCGTGCACCAGGCACCGTGACAAGTATCCTGCGCACACTCTTTTCGATCGCCATCTGTGAGGGGCGGTCTTCACGGGCTTGCAGCACCAAGGTTAGCGCGCTCTTGCGCACATCGGAAACCTGGCCCGAACCACCGATTTGTGCGGCTCCCACGACGGTAAATATGCTGCGAATTCCCGGGACGTCGTGCAGCGCGCGGCGCACGCGCTCCGACACTTCCACGGTGTCGCTCAGCGAACTGCCTGACGGCAGCTCGACGTTGACGGTGGTGAAGCCACGATCCGATGCAGGAATCAAGCCTGACGGTATCAGCGGAACCAGCGCGATCGAGATCAAGAAGAACGCCGCGGCTGCGGCCATCGTTGTTCTGCGGTGCGTCAAGCACCACCGCACCGAGCCCAGGTAGAGGCGCATGAGCCTACCGTCTGCCTGCGGATTTCCCGAAGGTGCATGCGGCTTCAGAAGCCATGAGGCCATGATGGGTGTGAGCAGACGCGCCACGAAAAGCGACGCCAGCACGGCGATCACCGCAGTCCAGCCGAACTGTCGGAAGAAGAGTCCTGGTACCCCGCTCATCAACGTCGTCGGCACAAAAACCACCACCAGCGTCATCGTGGTCGCGATCACCGCCAACGCGATCTCATTGACCGCGTCGCCGGTGGCCTGCAGCACGGACTTGCCCATGCGCCGGTGGCGCTCGATGTTCTCGATCTCGACGATGGCATCGTCGACCAGGACGCCGACGATCACTGCCAGGGCAAGCAGCGTCAGTGTGTTGAGCGAATAGCCGAGCCAGGACATCGCCGCGAACGCCGGCAAGATCGACAGCGGCAGGGCAGAGGCTGCCACCAGCGTTGCACGCCAGTCACGCAGGAAACACCAGACGACCAGCACCGCAAGGATTGCGCCCTCGTACAGCATCTGCATCGAGCCGCGGAACTGTTCGCGGGTGTACTCCACACTCCCCGATACCGGTGTGATGACCAGCGACGCGTCGGCCGCCTGCATGCGCTCCAGCGTTTCGGTGACGCCCTGTGCGATTCGCGTCTCATCGAAGCCTTTGGCGCGATAGACGCTGAACCCCACGACGGCCTTGCCGTCCAGCAATGCCGCCTGGTTGCGTTCGGCATTCGTATCGTGCACCGATGCCACCTGGTCCAGCCGCACCTCGCGTCCATCGACCAGGGTCACTGGCATGTCCGCCAGTTCGGCTGCCTGCCGCACCGTCGCAACCGTTCTTACCGATTGCTCGGAGAGGCCGATCTGGCCGCGCCCACCGGACGATTCCTGCTGGGTGCGCCGCAATGCCCGCGAGACGTCCGTTGTGGTCACGCCAAGCGCATTCATCTGTGCGGTATTCACTTCGACGCGGACTTCGCGCTGGACGCCACCCAGCCGGTCCATGCGTCCGACACCGGGTACCGCGAGCAGCGCTTTGCCGACCGTGTCATCGACGAACCACGAGAGTGCTTCCTCGTTCATCCGATCGGATGCGATGGCGTAGGTAAGGATCGGGCTGCCGCGTTCGGTGACGGCGCTGATGGTCGGTTGAAGCAGGTCCGTCGGCAGGTTCGAACGCACGCGATCGACCGCATCTTTCGTGTCGATCAGGGCGTCCGAAAGCTTCTTCTCCAGCGAAAACTCCACACGGAGCTGCACGTTGCCGTCGGTGATCGACGTGCGTATGTGTTTGAGTCCGGTGATGGTGGCGAGCGAGTTCTCCACCGTGCGCGCGACCTCGGTCTCGAGCTGGGCGGGAGCCGCGCCTGGCTGAGAGAGCACGATGTTCACGGTTGGCAGATCCAGGTCTGGAAGAGTCTGGATCGGGAGTTGCTGAAAACCGCGCACACCCGCAAATGTCAGGAGGGCGAACAACAGGATGGCGGGAATCGGGTTGCGCAAGGACCACGTGGCGAAGTTCATCTCTCAACCCTTTCGCGATGTCAGCGCCGCCAACGGTGCGGTGACTGATGGACTGGCGACGCGCACGGTATCGCCATCGTTGAGGAGGCCAGCGCCCTGTGCAACAACGCGATCGCCTTGCGCGAGGTTTTGCAGAATTTCGATTTCCGTGCCACGTCGACGTCCGGTCGTCACGGCCTGCGCACGCACCTTGAGCGTGGCCCCGGTCCCAATCAACCTGAAAACGAAACTGCGACCGTCGCGGATCACCACGCTCGACGCTGGCACCACCAACGCATCGCTCGGCGCCAGTGCGATGTGACCGCTGGCGTACATGCCGCCGCGTGCAGTGCTGCCAGGGGCAATGTCCGCATACACGACGCCGAGTCGCGAACGCTCGTCAAGCAGGGGCGCGATCTGACGAATGCGCGCCTGGGCGGAGCCTCCGTCGGGTAGCGCGAGCGAAATCGACTGCCCCAAGCTCACGGCTGCGATCTGCCTGGCCGTGAGCTCGCCGCGCCATTCGAGCCTGCTTTGCCGCACCAGCCGGAAGAGCTCCTGCCCGCTGCTCGCCACCGCCCCAAGGGTGGCGGAGCGCGCGCTGATTTCACCATCGTCAGGGGCGATGACATCTGCGTGGCGCAGCTGCAGTCGTTTGGAGTTCAATTGCGCGCGAGCCGAATCGACCTGCGCTCGCGCAGTCGCGGCTTGCGTGACGTACTGAAGGATCTCCTGCTCGCTGATTCCCCCACTGCCCTTGAGTTGAAGGGCGCGTTCGCGGTTCGCATCGGCCTGCGCGGCGAGACTTTCGGCTTGCGCAACGCCGGCGAGAAGTTGCGCTTCATCCGCGCGCAGCATGGCGGCGTCGAAGCGCGCGAGGAGCTGGCCGCGTCGTACGACGTCGCCCACGCCGACATGCAGTTCTGCAATCCGCAGCCCCGAAGTCTGGGAGCCGACGACAGCTTCCTGCCATGGCGCAATCGCGCCAGTGGCATCCAGCGTGGTGGGCCATTCGGTCGTGCGCGCGAGGGCTTCCGTTACCGTCAATGCAGAGGCGGTCGGTGCCGCGGGGAGCGGCGAATGGCGTTCCCGAAGGCCCCACACGGCAAATGCGATGGACAGCACGGCGATCGTGGATGTGGCAACAACCCACACAAGGCGTCGGCCCGAACGTAGAGCAGGGCGCGGGGCATGCTTTGCGGGCTGGAGCGTGACCAGTTCGGTGTTGTCGTACTCGTTCGAGTTCATGAAGAGAGAGCGGTTTCGGTGACGGCGGCATTGCCTGAAGCTCGCACGAGGCTGATCCAGGCTTGGCCGCTGTCCTGTGCGGCAGTGATTGCGCTGTCCTGCGCTGCCGCGAACTGGCGTCGTGCGTCCTCAAGCTCGAAGAGGCTCACGGCGCCAGCGCGCCAACGCGCTTCTGTGGCTTCGAGAACCAGCCGAGCGGCGACCACCGCCTCATGGGTGGTGAGACGGCGTTCATCGGACGAGGCGACCGCCGCCAAGGCGTCTTCGGTTTCCTGAGCCGCCGAGCGCACGGCGATGCGCAAGGCCGCGACTGCGCCTCGGTAGCGGGCCTCTGTCGCTGCCACGTTGGCCGCACCGCGTCCGCCGTCGAACAAACTTCCCACGAGAGCGGGACCTGCTGACCAGGCTGTGTAGTCGAGCGTGGTGCCGGCCGCGTGAAGCCATTGGCCGCTCAATGCCGCTGAAAGGTCCAGTCGCGGAAGGCGTTCTGCCCGTGCCACGCCAATCTCCGCCCAGGCAGCGGCGACTTCGCGCTCGGCACTCACCACGCTGGGATGTGCCGCAAGCACCTCGGCTGGCAAGGACAACCGCGCGCGCGGTGCGACTGGCATCACCGAGTCGATCCCAAACCGGGTGTCTCTGCCGATTGCAGCGGGAAGCGATGCTGACAACGGGACGAAAACAAGTGCGCGAACGGTGTCGAGTGGCTGTCCACTCAGTGCCACCAGTGCATTGGCACTGCGGGCGCATTCCTGCCGCCGAGCGGCAAGGCTTGTGCGTGCGGTGGCCAGTCCGCTGATTGCGCGCGCTTCTTCGATGGGTGCGACAAATCCGGTGGTGACGCGGCGACGGGTAAGTTGAAGCGTTTTCTCGCGCGAATCGATGTCTTCGGCCAGCACCATGCTGGAAAACTCGCAGGCCCGCAACGCCAGCACCTGGCTTGCGATCTGCGAAGTCAGCGAAAGGTGGGCCGCGCGGGCATCGGCATCCCGGGCGTCGAGCTTGCGCTCACTGGCCTCCACCGAGTTGCGGATGCGGCCGAAGAGGTCAAGCTCCCAACTGGGGCCGATGCCGACGGAGGTCGCTGTGGTCGTGCGTGTGCTTGCATCGCTGCTGTCGGTGTTCAGGCTGCGGCTGCGCGTGCTGCCGGCGTTGACGCTCAAAGTCGGCAAGCGCTGTGCGCTGGAAACGCCCAACTGAGCCCTGGCTTCATCGACATGTGCCATGGCTTGAGCGAGGGTCGGGTTGTCGGCCAGTGCTGCGCTGGTCAGCGCGTCGATGGTGGGATCGTGCAGCTGGCGCCACCACTGGACGTTCGCGGTGGCTTCGGAGGGGGCCTCCTGCTGCATTGCGGACCAGGCTGTCGGTGCTGAGATGGCGTCGGCCGCATACGGCGGCTGCGTTGAGCAGCCAGCCATCGCGACAAGCAGTGGAATCAGAAGAGATGCTGTGAATCTCGGATTCGCGCTACGCAGCGGGTGGCGCTTCATTGCGCAGTTCAGCATGAGGTCTCCGGTCTGAAAGGCATGCGCGTGACGACATGTCTTCGCTTGCTGGAGCGGATGCTGAACGAAGGGCTTTAATAACTCTTTAGAGAAATTAAGAATTGATTAATTCGGGAGGGACCGTCTGGGCGTCAACCCAGCCGACCTTTGGCCGCATAGGCCAGAAGTTGATCGATCACATAGCGCACACGAGGATTCAGATGTGCCTGTTGCGGCCACACGGCATGCACCTCCACTCCCACGCCCGAGTAAGCCTGCAATACAGGTCTCAGGAGGCCGGTGCTCAACGGCTCGCGCACCAGCGAGTGAGGCAACTGGACGATCCCGAGGCCACCGATGGCGGCATCCACCATGGCCTCTCCATCGCTCAGCTGGTGTGTCGCAGGCGGAGTGAAGCGCTTTTGCGTTCCGCCATCGCTCACGAACCAGACGAGGGGGGGGCCCTTCAATGAGCCAACGATGCAGCGATGCGCACGGACGTCCGCCAGGGTCCGAGGCTCTCCGCGTGCCCGCAGATACGGTGGCGAGGCACAGATCACGCGCTCTTGTGTCACCAGATGGCGCGCAACGAGTTCGGCGCTGTCTGGGAGGGTCCCGAAGCGGATCGCCAGATCGACCCCGTCATGCAGCAGGTCGCTGGTGGCGTCCGTGAACGTGAGCGTCAGGCTCAGATCCGGGTGAGGCCGCGTGATCTCGATGAGCGCGGGCAAGAGGACCCGCCGACCGAACGCGATGGGCATGTCGATGTGCAGTCGCCCACTGAGGATCTGGTTGTCGGACGAAAGGGCCGCCTGCGCCGCAGTGATCTCGTCGATTGCCGAAGTGCAGGCGGCGAGATAGGCCTCGCCGTCGGCCGTCAGCTTCGTCAGGCGGGTGGTTCGATGGAACAGTTTGAAGCCGAGCCGGTCTTCCAGGCGGGCAATGGTCTTGCCCACCGCCGACTTCGTCAGGCTCAGCCGCTCGGCGGCTTCCGTGAATGTGCTCGATCGCGCGGCCGCCACGAAGACGGACACGCCGGACAGGGGGTCACGCTGCATGGATGTATCTTCTGAGGCTACACAGAGTGGAAAAAATGGCTAATTATGGACTTCAATTCCTCATTAGCATTGGCATTCCATGGCCGAAGCACCACGCTCACCAAGGGCGCTTGAGGTGCCGGCTTCAACTGTTTCAAGGAGCACTTAATGCCCGTCGTTCGTGTGAGTTGGTTTGAAGGCAAGGACCATGCACAAAAGGAAAAGGTCGCATCGGAAATCACGGAGAGCATCGTCCGCAATACCGGGACGGACCCGAACTACATCTATGTGATCTTCGAAGACGTCAAGGCTTCCGACTGGGCTGGTGCGGGGAAGCTCTTCGGGAAGGCGCCGGAAGAAAGCGCCGGCTGATTTTCGGAGGAAGTACATGCAAAAGACGATCGCAGGCCTCGCGCTTGCCGCGGTGTGCGGCTTGCTTTCCGTCCAGGTCAGGGCCGAACCCGCGCTGGAGGTCTTGGGCCGAGACTTCGTGTTTCCCCATCGCGTCGAAGGCGTGCCGGCGAGGCTGTCCGATTTCAAGGACCTCCAGGTCAACCACTTCGTCACCAACGACGGGGTCAAGCTGGCCTACTGGGAGGCAGGGCAGGGCAAGCCGTTGATCCTCGTGCCAGGATGGTCAGCCAATGGTGCCCAGTACATCAACGTCATGTATCTGCTTGCCAGGCACTACCGTGTCTACGTGCTGGATCCGCGCAACCAGGGGTTGTCGCAGCACGTCGACTACGGCAACCGGATCGCACGCTATTCGATGGATCTGAAGGAGTTCGGCGACCACCTCGGCGTGAAGTCGGCCGACTACGTTGGGCACTCGATGGGCGCGGCCATTCTCTGGAGCTACATCGACCTGTTCGGTACCGGCGCCATGCACAAGGCGGTCTTCGTGGACGAACCCATCTCCATCTACTCGCACAGCGATTGGTCGGAAAAGGAGCGTTCGGAAGCGGGTGGGAGCACCAGTTCGCCGGAGCGGATGGTGGCCGCCTTGACTGCGGGTGGCCCGGTCAACAAGCTCATCACGGACATGAAACCGTTCGAGCGCGCCCAGTCATTCGACTCGCCCTACTTTGCGAATTCCGAGGGCTTTGCCAGCGCCGTCATCAAGAGCGATCCACAGGCGATGGGACGGGTTCTGTTCAATCACACGGTGAGCGACTGGCGTGACGTTGTCCGCCACAAGATCGACATACCCGTTGCGATCTTCTCGGGCGACGAAAGCAACAATCTCCCCAGCCAACGCTGGGCGCGGTCGGTGATCCCGAACGCTACGCTCTACAGCTACACCTCAGCCGAGCAAGGTGATCACTTCCTGATGTTCAAGAATCCTGTCAAGTTCACCAACGATCTGCGGACTTTCCTGGTGCGTTGAGGTGTATCGGGCATCTTGCTTGTGGCCAGGCATCGCTCTGCACCACTCAAGCGGCGTCAGGTTGCGCCGACGGTTCTGCGCGCTTGAACGCCTCCAGGCTTGAACAGGCAGCATCGATGGCCTGCAGCCTGGGCCAACGACCGAGTTCGACCTTGAACCTGCGGGCGCTTTCGATCTGAGGGACAAGATACGCATCGGCCAGCGTCGGACGGTCGCCGAACGAGAAGTCACTGATGGACCCCTTGGCTGCAATCAACGCGTCGAAAGCGTCGAACCCGCTGGCGATCCAGGTGCCGCACCACTGATTGATCGCTGCTTCGTCAGCGCCGAAGCGGTGGCGGAGCGTCTCCAGAATCCGACGGTTGTTGATTGGATGAACGTCGCATCCGACGATCGCGGCCAAGGCTCTGACATGTGCGCGTTCGAGCAACCCCGAGGGGAGAAGAGGAACGTCTGGATAGCGTTCCTCCAGCCACTCGATGATCGCTGGCGATTGGGTGAGCAGGGTGTCACCGATGTCCAGTGTCGGCACCAACTGCTGGGGGTTGATGGCCGTGTAGGCTTCGCCGAGATGCTCCTCTTTGCGCAAGTCGACCGCGATCTGTTCATAGCTCAGACCTTTGAGATTCAGTGCGATGCGCAGGCGGTGTGAGGTGCCGCTTCGGAAAAAGTTGTAGAGCTTCATGGTGTTGGATATCGGGAAGGGACTTCTTCGGAGGTCTCGGATGCGCGGCGTCCGCTTCGCCGCCATCGCACTAAACCCCCATGTATTGATGAACGATCTCAGGTTGCCCGCGCAGTTCGGTGGAGCTCCCGCTCCATACGACGCGTCCCTTCTCGATCACGAAGTGACGGTCGGCGAGGTTCAACAGCGACTTGACGTTCTTGTCGATGACGATCTGCGACAGGCCGTCCTGCTTGAGTTCCGTGAGCGCGCGCCAGATCTCGTTGCGGATCAGGGGGGCCAGGCCCTCGGTGGCTTCATCGAGCACCAGCAGGCGAGGATTCGTCATCAACGCCCGGCCGATGGCCAGCATCTGCTGCTCGCCACCGGAAAGTTGCGTTCCAAGGTTGCCGCGCCTTTCCTTGAGCCGGGGAAAGAAGGCGTAGACGCGGTCCAGATCCCATTGACGAATAACGTCCTTCTTGCTTGCGCGTGCCGTGGCGACGAGGTTTTCTTCCACCGTGAGGTTGGAGAAAACCTGGCGCCCCTCGGGCACCAGAGCGAGCCCGTGCCGGGCAATGCGGTGCGAGGGCATTCGATCGACCCGGGTGCCACCGACCCAGATGTTCCCGCCCGTCACAGGCAACATGCCGAAGAGGCACTTCACCGTGGTGGAGCGACCCATGCCGTTGCGCCCGAGCAGCGTGACGACTTCGCCGGCGCCCACGTCGAAGGAAATGTCGAACAGCGCCTGCGCGTGGCCGTAGGAAGCCTTCACGCCTTTGACAGACAGAAATGTGCTCATGCTTCGGCCTCTTCTTCGCCCAGATACACAGCCCGTACCTCAGGGTGGTTGCGGATCTCGTCGGGGGTCCCGGTGAACAGGATCCTGCCGTAGACCAGGACGCTGATGCGATCGGCCAATGCGAATACCGCGTCCATGTCGTGCTCCACTAGGAGAATGGTGTACTGACGTTTGAGCCGCTGAAGCAGCGCGATCACGCTGCTGGACTCCTGCACGCTCATGCCGGCCATTGGCTCGTCGAGCAGCAGAAACTTTGGACCTGCGGCCAGGCTCATGGCGAGTTCGAGCTGCCGCTTCTCGCCGTACCCCAGATCGCCAGCGGCCACATGATGGCGGCTCCCGAGGCCGGTTGCTGCAAGGGCCTCTTCGGCCGAACGCAGAGCTCGACGATCGGCGGCCATCGGGCGCCAGAACTGGAATGCATGTCGCTTGGAGGCAAGTGCAGCAAACGTGGCGTTCTCGATCACGGTGAAGTCTTCGAACACCGAAGTGATCTGGTAGGAACGCAGCAGGCCGCGCTGCGCCCTTTCCTGGATGGGAAGGCGGGACACGTCGGCGCCGTTGAACCATACGGCGCCGGAGTCTGATGCGAGCTCACCCGAGAGCTGGTTGATCAGCGTCGTCTTGCCGGCGCCATTGGGCCCGATGATCGCGTGCAGTTCGCCTTCGCCGATGTCCAGCGATACGGCATCGGTGACGAGCAGGGCGCCATAGCGCTTGATCAGCGAATCAGTGCGAAGAACGGTTGAGGTCATGTCGTCTTCCTGGCTGTCGATGTCGCATCGATGGCTGCGTGTTCTGCAATGGGAACGGTCGTCGATACGTTGACCGGTGCGCGCGCGTCGAAGTGTTCGAGCAGGCCGACGATGCCGCGCTTGCCCAGCAGGGCGACCAGCACGATCAGTGGGCCGAAGATCACCATCCAGTGTTCCGTCACGCCTTTCAGCGCTTCTTCCAGGCCGAGGAAGACCAGGGCACCCAGGAGTGGCCCGAAGACCGACCCGAGCCCGCCGATCACCACGATCACGATCAGCTCGCCGGACACCGACCAGGCAAGCGTGCTGGGCGATGCGAACGCATTGAGGTTGGCCAGCAACAGGCCCGCGACGCCGCACAACATGCCAGAGATAACGTAGGCCAGCAACTGGTAGCGCCTGGCCGGAATGCCTGCCGCATTCACGCGCCGCAGGTTCTGCCTGGCGCCGCGAATCACCATGCCGAACGGCGCTACGCGAAGGCGCGCTAACCACCAAAGCGACAAGACGAGAACAACGAATGCGGCGATGTAGACGTTGGTGGCCGAAGAAAGATCGAACGGCCCGAAGCGGCTGCCCATCGCGATCGACAGCCCGTCATCCCCGCCATAAGCCTTCAGGCTCACGAACAGAAAATAGCCCATCTGGGCGAAGGCCAGCGTGATCATGATGAAGGCGATGCCACTTGTGCGAAGGCTGATCGCGCCTGTGACAAGCCCCACGAGGCCACACGCGACCATGCACACGAGCAGATGGACCCAGCCGCTGCCGATGCCGTGAAACGCCGCAAGGCCCACCGCATAGCTTCCCAGCCCCAGGAACAGCGAGTGACCGAAGCTCACCAGCCCACCGTAGCCCAGTGCGATGTTGAGCGCGCAGGCGGCAATGGCATAGATGATGATGCGTGCGAAGAAGGCGATGTAAAAGGTCTCGCCGGTCGCTTGCGCGACCAGGGGAACGCTTGCAAGGAGCAGTAGGACAAGCAGCGGCACCCAGACACTGGGGCGTGAGAGGAGTAATTTCATGGGATCACCTGTTGGCCGGAAAGAGCCCTTGGGGCCGCCAGGCCAGAACCACCGCCATCAGCAGGTAGACCAGCATCGAGGCCAACGCGGGACCGGCTGCGTCGGCAAAGGAGCGCTCCGTCATCTGCCTGAGGATCAGCGGCAGGAATACACGGCCCATCGTGTCGACGATGCCCACGATCAAGGCGGCATAGAAGGCCCCCGTCACCGAGCCGATACCCCCGATGACGATGACCACGAGCGTGGTGATCAGGACAGACTCGCCCATGCCCGACTGAACCGAAAGAATCGGCCCGGCCATCGCACCTGCCAGTCCTGCCAGCATGGCGCCAACGGCAAACAGCATGGCGTTGAGCAACCGTATGTTCACGCCCAGGGCCGCAACCATTGCCGGATTGACGGCACCTGCGCGGATTAGCATGCCCACTCTTGTCTTGTTGATCAGCATCCAGGAACCCACCGCGACCGCGAGTCCGACCAGGATGATCGCGAACCGATAGGAGGGATAGCTGAACCCGCCGATGTCGATGGCGCCGCTCAGGAAGTCGGGCACCTGCAGGAAGACCGGTTGCGAACCCCAGACGATGCGCACCAGCTCGTTGAAGAAGAGCACAAGTCCGAATGTGGCCAGCACATGGTCGAGGTGGTCGCGGCGATAGAGCCGCGCCACGACCGCGAGTTCGAGCACCAGGCCCAGCAGCAGCGCGCCGCCCATGGCCGCTGCAACGGCAAGACCGAACGAGCCGGTGTACTGGAAGGCGGTGGCCGCGAAGTACGCGCCCATCATGTAGAGCGATCCATGCGCCAGGTTGACGAAGCTCATGATGCCGAAGACCAGTGTCAGGCCGGCGGCCAGCAGGAATAACAGGACCCCGTACTGGAGCCCGTTGAGAAGCTGTGCGAGAACGAGCGTGCTGCTCATGAGATCACTTCTGTGCGCACTGCGTGTGATACGCGTCGACGTGCTTCGTCAATGGCGTTGCAAGCAACTTGCCGGTGATGCGCCCGCCGTCCTTCACGGTCTCGAAGGCGTAGTAGTTCTGCACCGGCATGTTGTTGTTGTTGAATGCGAAAGGGCCGCGCACCGATTTCAACTCGTCGCCGGCGGCTCGGACTGCGGCAGCCAGCGCCTTGCCGTCGCCTGGCTTGACTTTGCCGAGCGCGATGTTCAACAGGTTGGCCGCGTCGTACGCGGTGGCTGCGTATTCGCTTGGCGTGCGCTTGTACTTGGCTTCAAAGGCGGCGACGAACTTCTTGCTCTCCGGCGTGTCCAGCGCGGCGTCCCACATCGCGCCGCTGATGCTGCCGACGGCCGCATCGCGCAAGGCGGGCAATGTCGTGCCGTCCACCGTGAAGACCGAGTACAGCGGAACCTTCGTCATCAGTCCGGCCTGCGCCATCTGCTTGATGAAGTTGACCCCCATGCCACCCGGATAGAACACGAAAGCGGCATCAGGCTTGGCCGCCTGGAGTTGAGCGAGTTCGGCGGAGTAGTCCGGCTGGTTCACCTGCGTGTAGACCTCTTCAACGATCTGCCCCTTGAAGTAGCGCTTGAAGCCGCTCAGCATGTCCTTGCCGGCCTGGTAGTTCGGCGCCATCAGGTAGACCTTCTTCACACCGCGGTCCTGCGCGAACTTGCCCATCGCTTCGGCTGCACCGTCGTTCTGCCAAGCCGTCGAGAAGACATTCGCCTTGCAGCCGGCGCCAGCGACTGGCGACGGTCCTGCATTGGTCGCGATGGCCACGGTGCCGGACTCGGCAATGCGCGGCAGGCTTGCCATCATGACGTTCGAGAAGCTCAGGCCAACGATGGCGTCGACCTTGTCCTTGTCGATGAACTTGCGCACGATCTGGCCGCCGATCTCCGGCTTCAGCTGGTCGTCCTCTTTCAATACGGTGGCTGCCTGGCCGCCGAGCTTTCCGCCCAGTTGTTCGACGGCCAGCATGAAGCCATCGACCTGGTCCTGACCCACGACTGCAATGGGCCCGGAAAGCGGCGCCATGATGCCGATCGTGGCTGCGCTCGCGAGATGACCGATGCTCGCGCAGGTCAGTGCGGCGAGTGTCAGGGCAGTGCGGCGAAAAGAGGTGTTCGGTGTCGTCATGGTCGTTCTGGCGAAGCCAGGTCCTGGGTTGCGTGAGGTAGCAGGAAAGGTGGATTGCCGTTGCGTCGAAGCGAAGGCAGATGCGGCCGCGCGTAGCCGGGCCGAGCGCGATCCGTGCGCATCATTTGGGGAGATGCGCCAGGAGTGCTCAGAGGAGCTCGTGTTGGCTCAAGGAAGCTCGAAGTTCAAACTTCGATCGTCACGGGAAGGGCGTCAAGGCGTCGCGTTCAAACTGCTCGTTCGATCTGCGAGTCAGCGCGTATTGACGCTCCTGCGGCGGGCGCCGAGGCCCTATGAGAGGTGGAACCGATGCATTTTTGTCTCCGTTGTAGGCTGCTCGCTGGGCGCCTGTTCGTGGGTGCGGGTGGCGCAATCATTGCGCCACTGGAGACATAAGCCAATAGTATGTAGTGAATACAGCGCATAGATTTGGCGAATATCGCGTTCGCTTCGCTCATGGCCTGCATTCGGGGAAAGCTAGGTGAGCACGACCATCTTTCCGCTCGCCTGGTTGTTCTCCATCCTTCGATGAACCTCCACGATCTCGTCGAGGCTGCGGATCTGGTCAATGGGGACCTTTGCTGTTCCGGCGCGAACCCGGTCCAGGAAGTCCTGGAGCACAGGCGCCGGCAGGTCGCTCGCATCCCCAGAATATGCGCAAAGCCGAATGCAGCGCGGCAGGTACGCGATGGGGTAGAAGTCCCTTACGGTCCATTCGTTGGAGAGCATTCCCGTGAAGCAGACGGTGCCCCGGTTGCGGGTCGCCCGCAGGGTGTCCGGCAAGGTGGGCGTGCCTACCAACTCGAGCGCGGTGTCCACGCCCTCGCTATGCGCGAGAACCTGCGATGCGACATCGCCGTCGTCGATGAGTACGTGGTCGACGCCAGCGTCCACCAGGACCTGTCGTTTGGCTGTATTGCGTGTTGTCGCATACACGGTCATGCCGCGTTGCTTCGCCAGTACGGCGGCGGCCAGTCCCACCGAGGATGTGCCACCCCTGATCAGGATGGACTGGCCAGGTTGCACATCCAGTGCGGCCGTCAAAGAGCCATAAGCGGTCTGAAGCATCTCCGGTATGGCCCCCAACGTGCTCCACGGAAGATCGCTCCGGAAGGCAATCGCCTGGCTTACCGGCACGCAGGTGTACTCCGCGTAGCCGCCGTCGTACGTGCGTCCCATGTTCCCCATCATCGCCGCCACCTGTTGACCTGATTGAAGCTCCCCGCCGGGGCAGGCTTCGACTACGCCGCAGGCTTCGATACCCAGTACGCGCGGAAAAGTAACGCCTTCGGCGAGGCCCAGCCTGGTGTGCAACTCCGACCGGTTGATGCCGAAAGCGCGAACGCGAATCAGCACCTCGCCTCGCCGAGGAACCGGCACCGGCAATTGGCGAATGCGAAGCGCCTCGGGAGGGCCCGGGGCATCCAGAACCACGGCTTTCATCATCGGTTTCATCGGCATCTCCGTGCAGCATTCATCAGGCTGCGTAACCCTTCAGGAAAACTTCGACACAAGCCGCGCAGTAGCGCCTTGTCTGTGCGCCTGTTCGTCGGCACTGCAGGCCAAGAATTAGTCGAAGCTGTTCGTTTCCGCGAACCATCGCGGCGAACTGTTCGGCCGCATCCTGTGCATGAGCAATTCTGAGGCTGCGAACGCGATCACAGGCCCTCAGGTATTTGATGAGCGTCGTGATCACTGCCTCCGGACCGCTCTCCAGGAAGCTGGTCGAGAGGTCGACATTGCGGGCTCCGGACGCATTGAGCATCCGGACGTGTTGGATCACTGCCGCATCCGTGATCAGACCCAGATAGCTCTGTGCAACGCGAAGCAGTGCTTCTCGCGGATTGCCCGGATCCAGCGACGCGATGTCCAGGTCCAGCGCCTGGCGCACCGGCTCGTTCACGGTCGCGTTGAACAGGGCTTCCTTGGACGGAAAGTACTTGTAGAGAGTGACTTTCGAGACTCCCGACGCTTCGGCAATGCCGTCCATGCTGGAGCCTTCGAGCCCGAGTTGGGCGAACTGCTCACGGGCGGCAGAGAGCATCCGGTCAAGGCGGGCGGGGTCGCGCGGTCGGCCTCTCGGCCGCGCAGACAACCGTGTCGTGGGTGGGGGAATGCTGCTCATGCCGAATCCTGTTTATTTGTTTACTGTACTGTTCAGTAAATAAATTTATATTCTACGCGCTGCCGACCATGCGGCGCTCGCCCAGCGATGAAGCAATCGACGAGTTCCACCATTCGAGGCGCCCAGGGGCTTCTCTCGCGCCATGCCCTGCTGCTCATGCTGGTCTTCTGTCTCACAACGACGGACTTCCTTCAAAGCACCATCGTGGCGATCAACGCCGCCGCGATCATCGGAGATCTGGGCGCAAGTCCCGAGGAGTTCAGTCTTGCCGCAACCATGTATGCGCTGGTGGCTGTCGGTGCGATCTACAAGCAGCGTTGGCTTGTCGAGCGCCTGGGCTGGCGGCTGTTCACGCAGGTCTCCATAGCGATCTTCGTCGCGGGTCTGCTGGTCAGCTCGACCGGCCGCTCCATGGTGCAGTTCGTCGTCGGGCGGGTGTTGATGGCCGCAGGCGGCGCGACGTTCGTGACGGTGGCAAGAGTCATCGTTAATCACATCCCCCCGTCTGCGCGGCGCTTCGACGGCGTGAGGTTTTTCGCCTACGGTCTTGTTGCGGGCAGTGTGCTTGGGCCCCTGGTTGCCGTCATGGCGCTCGATCACGGGTCATGGCGGTATGCGTTCTGGATACTGGGTGTGCCGGCGGTGGCGATGGCCGCCCTCGCTACCGTGGTGCTGCCCGAGGAGTCGGCGCCGGCCGAACTCCGCTCCGAAGCACATCCGACCGGCCTGCTTCTTCTGATGCTCGGTACCTTCGCGCTGCTTCACGCGCTGCAGCGGTCCAGCTATGACTGGTTCCCCGATCGCTCGACGATCCTTGCATGGATCCTGCTGGCCATCGCCCTGCTCGCGATCTACGCATTCAGGGAGCGGCGGCGGCACCGGGCGCCGCTTCTACTTGCGCGGCTGGGTCACGGTCGCTACCTGCTGGGAGTCGCGGCGTTCACCGTCGCGTACATGGTCATGGCCGGCGATAACTATGTCGTTCCGCTTCTCATCAGGCAGGGCCTGGGCCTGCCGCTGCAGACCGTGGGGTCGTTGCTCGCCACGGGAGCTGCAACAGGTGTCGTTACCTGGTTCTTCATGGCTCACCTGATGAAGCGCCATGCGCTGTCGACGCCCTTCTATGCACTGGGTTTCACGTGCCTCGCGCTCTACGGCACATTGCTGGCGCGTCTGACACCGCAGGTGCACCCATGGCTGCACATCGCACCGGTCCTCATGTTGCATGGCATGTTCGTGATCCTCGTGCTCGCGACGACGGCGGTGCAGACCTACCGCAACGTTCAGCACGACGAGGCTGTCTTTTCGACTGCCAACCAAGTCAAGAACATGTTGGGTCAGTTCGGCACGGCCGCAGGCATTGCGCTGGCCACGCTGGTGACGCAGTGGCGCACCGCCTGGCACTACGACCAGTTTGCTCAGGACATCGTGCGAGGGCGGCCCGGGGTGGATGAAATGCTTGCGCAGCTCACCACCCACTTTGCCGCCACGGATGCACCGCTTCTTGCGGCGCAACGCGCGCTGGGCTACCTGCAACAGCAGGTGGCTGTGCAATCGACCTTCGTGGCGACGACGGACTATTTCTGGGGCATATCCGCGCTGGGCCTGCTCTGCCTCCTGCTCGTGGCCATCGAATGGGGAGTTCGACGACCCGCGAAACAGGTGGCTTGAGCAGGCCGTTGGTCAGCAATGACGGCTGGGAGCACCCATCGTGCCTTGCATGAACCTCAGATCGGATACTGCTGTCCGGATGGCTCGATGGTGATCCACTTCAGCTCGGTGAATTCATCGATGACCGCGCGTCCGTCGAAGCGGCCATAGCCGCTGTGCTTGGTTCCGCCGTAGGGCGCCTGTGCTTCGTTCTGAACCGTAGCGCCGTTCACGTGGCACGCCCCGGTGTCGATCTGCATCGCAACATTCAGGGCACGCATGACGTCCTTGCAGAAGACGGCCGCCGAGAGCCCGTAGGCCGTGTCGTTGGCCACGGTCGCGGCCTCCTGGTCGCCGTTGACGCGAACGATGGTCGTGACTGGCCCGAAGGTTTCCTCGTCGTAGATCTTCATGTCGCGGGTGACGTGATCGACGATGGTTGCCGGCATCGACGCGCCTTCGGCACGGCCGCCGCACGCCAGCTTTGCGCCTTTGGCGACGGCGTCTTCGAGCAGTGAATTGAGTCGCGGGCCGGAGTCTTTGGACACCATGGGGCCGATCACGCATTGCGGGTTCTTCATCGGGTCGCCCGCCGGCAATTCCTTCGCGCGTGCGGCGAACTTCGCGACAAATTCATCGGCAATCGATTCATCGACGACGATCCGTTCGGTGGACATGCAGATCTGGCCTTGGTAGAGGAACGATCCGAACACGGCTGCGTTCACCGCATCGTCGATGTTCGCGTCCTTCAGGATCACCAGCGGCGACTTCCCGCCGAGCTCCAGCAGGCAGCGCTTCAGATGCACGGCGGCCTTTTGCGCAATGATGCGGCCGACACGCGTCGAGCCGGTGAAGTTCACGCGTCGCACAGCCTTGTGGGCAATCAGCGCATCGATCACCTCCGGTGCGTCCTGGGGCGCATTGGTCAGGAAGTTGAGCACGCCAGGCGGGAGCCCTGCATCGACTAGCGCCTCTGCCACCAGCATGTGGGTGCGCGGGCTGGCTTCGGATGCCCGGAACACCACGGTGTTGCCGCACATCAGCGGGTAGGCGATGGCCCGGGCGGCCAGCACCACCGGACCGTTCCACGGCACGATGCTCAGGATCACGCCCACGGGCTGGCGCACGGTCATCGACAACGCGCCGGGCTTGTCGGTCGGGATGGTCTCGCCCTGGATCTGCGTGGTCATCGACGCGGCCTCGCGAAACGCGGTTGCAGCCAGGACGACGTTGAAGCCCGCCCAGAGTGCGGCAGCGCCCACTTCGGCCGCCATGGCTTCGATGAAATCCGGCATCCTCGCTTCCAGCGCGTCGGCCGCCTTCAGCAGGATGCGGCGGCGCTCCGACGGCGAGCTGTGTCGCCACGATTGAAACGCGATGCTGGCCGAGTCCGCGGCCGCAATGGCATCGGCCACGTCGCCCGCGGCAGCGCGGGTGACGATGTCGCCGCTGGTCGGATGCCGGCGCTCGAAGATGGCGTTTCCATGGGCGGCACGCTTCTGGTTGTCGATGAGCAGTTGTGTTTGCATGAGAGTCTTCCGTCGATGGGGTTTTGAATGAAAAGGGATGAGTGAGGTCGGTGAGGGAGCGGGTGTTCAGGCTTTCGGGCGCAGGAGCTCCGCCATGCGTTCGCCGATCAGCGCGCAAGTCGCCATGGTTGCAACCGCCGGGATGGTCGGCATGATCGAGCTGTCCGCGATTCGCAGGTTCTGCACACCGTTCACGCGCAACCTGGCATCGACCACGGCTTTTGCATCCTTGCCCATGCGGCAGGTGCCGACCTGATGGAAATAGGTTGTTGCGCCGTTGCGCACGAAGTCTTCCATCGCCTTGCCCGACAGCTGCTCGCCCGGTGCGACCTCGCGCTTCACGAAATCGCGCATGGCCGCCGAATTGCCGATCTCCCTGCACACCTCGATGCCGTGCGCCAGCGCCTTGACGTCGTCGGGGTGGCTGAGAAAGCGCGCATCGACGATCGGACGGTCAGCCGGATTTGCCGAGCGAAGCCGGATCTCGCCGCGGCTCTTGGGGGCCACGAGGCCTGCGCACAGGGCCCAGCTGCTTGGCGGCGGGGAAAACTGCTTGCCGACGACGTCGCTGGCATAGGGCAGCTCGATCTGTACGAGATTCAAGTCCGGCGTGTTCAGGCCAGCGTGACTCTTGAGGAAGCCCGACACGTTGGCGGCGCTGTTGCGATGCGGAACCTGCTCCTTCGGCTCCCAGATGCAGCCGCCATGCAGCAGGTGGTCGTGGAAGTTCTGCCCCACATCCGGCGAATGCGCCACGGTCTGGATGCCGTGTGCGCGCAACTGCGCCTCGTCGCCGATGCCACTGAGCATGAGCAGCTTTGGCGTGTTGATCCCGCCCGCGCTCAGGATGACTTCGGACTTCGCCTGGATGCGAACAGGCCCAGCGTTGTCGCGCGTGAGTTCCACGCCCGTGACGCGAGTGCCACTGAACGTCAGGCGGTTGACGTGCGCCTTGACGAGGACCGTGACGTTCTTTCGCCCGAGGACGGGGTAAAGGTACGAACGCGCCATGCTTTGCCGGCGCCCGTTGCGGATGATCTGGTTCATCAACGCGAAGCCGCCGGCTCCGACTTCCCGGGCGCCGTTCAGGTCGTCCAGGATGGGCATGCCGAGCGAGCGGCATGCCGCCAGCATGCCCAGCGCGACGGGCGGCGGATCGAATGCGGGCTGGACCCACACCGGCCCGCCTTTGCCGCGGTAGTGTCTGTCGGCCTTGCCCTGCCAGTTCTCCATCCGGCGATAGATACCCAGGCCGTGCTCATAGCCCCAGGCAGCGTCACCGCTCTGCGCAGCCCAGTGTTCGAGGTCATTGCGAAAGGGCCGCGCCCAGATGGTTGCGTTAATGCTGCTACCGCCGCCAACCACCTTGCCCATGTGCTCGGGAATGGCCCGACCGTTTGTGCTGGACGAGGGCAGTGCGACGTCCTTCCAGTCGAGTTCGGTCCCCAGGTTGGTGAACCACAGCCGCGGGTCCATGACGGAGGGTGCGGTATCCCAATCGCCCGCTTCGATCACAAGGATGCTCGCGCTTGTCTTTGCCGCCAGACGGCCGACGAGTGCGGAGCCGGCGCTGCCGGTCCCGACGACGATGTAGTCGTAGGCAGGCAGCAACGAGGCGGTTCGCTCGGCCTGATTGGCTCGCGCGGCATCCAGCTCGTCGGCGAGCGAATGCAGGCTCGTCGTGGCGATGCCTGCCGCGGCGGCTGCTCGCAGGAAGCCTCGTCGATCGAGCCGTCCGGCGATCAATGCACGTTCCAATCGGTCCAGCTTGTCGTCGTTGTCTTTGTCGTTCTGGGAATGCGGAGAGAGTCGCATGGCGTATCCACCTCGGGTTGGGAGAAAAATGCTCGTTCGATACCGCCCCGGACGAAGGCCGAAGTCGTATCGGAGGGGGAAGGTAATTCACCGCATACGGTGACCGAAGCATCGGGAAAACCCGGTCGATGCGGGTGTTCCGTTTCGGAACGGTGGATGGTGCGAAGCTAGCGCTTGACCTGTGCGCGATTGCGCAGTCGCCGATAGATCAACCCGCGCGAAACGCCGAGCTTCTCGGCCGCCTTGGTGACGTTGCCGCCGTAGGTTTCCAAGGTTCGATCGATGAGATCGTTGCCGCATTCGCGAAGCCTGACCGATGGCTCGCTGGCATCGCGAGGCGCTTCAGGTCCGGGCGGTGAGGAGGCGACGTCCGGCTCTTCGATTGCGCTCGCGGTCGCAAGCTCGGCAGTGCTCTCTTCGTCGCTCGGCACGGCCAGGGCGCAAGGGGAAGTCACTGCTGGTGCAGGAGTGGGGTCACGTTTCCCGAACTCATCGACCCCCGGGACAAGGCCGCGGTGACCATCGGCGGCGCGCATCTCGCCGCGGGCCCAGACCATCAGTCCATTCGCCAGTTGCAATGGCGCCGAGCCCGATCGGGGCAGTGATGCCAGTTGCGCGATGCTGGCGCCCATGGCCTCTTCCACGGACGAGGTATTCGCGCCGCGCTCGGCTGGCGGCAACCCCAGTAGACGGGCCGCCGCACCGTTCATCCAGGCGAGCTGGCCGTTGATGTCGATGCCGACCAGCGCGACAAATCTCGAATCGAGCAGCATTGCATCCACTTGAAATCGCACCACGAGATGCTGGTCGGACTGCGAGATGAAGAGCCGGTTCTCAATGGCCGCGGCATACAGTCCGACCACGGAGATCGCATCGAAGCTGAATGGAATGGCTTCACTCGATATATCGAGCACACCAACGAGTCGGCCACGGGTGTCGTGAATAGGCGCTGCGGCACAATGCATCGCCTTGACTTCGTCGAAGAAGTGCTCCGCGCCGTCGACCGACACAGGACGACCAGTGCGCGCAGCCACGCCCGGTGCGGTCGTGCCCACTGCTTCCTCGCAGAGGTTCACGCCAGTGCGGGTCGCGATCGGCATGATGCGTTCGTGCGAACGGCCCACGCACGTTGCCCCGATGAGTACGCCTGTTGCATCGGTGAGCATGGCCGCGCAAGACGTCGCGCCCAGCACCGACTGCAGTTGGGGGAGTTCTTCGAGCCAGGCGTGGACGAGATCGCGATTCTTCTGCAGCGCCAGATGCGCCCGGCTGCTCGAAACCGGCTGAAAGGAAACCTTTGCGCCAGGGCCGTCATGCAGGCGCTGGCACCGCGCCCAGGACTGATACACCGCGTCGCTCACGACCCCAGAGGGCAGCAGTCCTTCCTCGAAGTAGCGTCGGCGCGCGAGCGCAAGACGCTCGGTCCTGGAGTTGAAGAACAACGACGTTCCGGGGGAGTTCATCGACGACTGCGTGGTCAAACTTCTTGCCGTGCGTTTCTCTTGCGAGTGTCCCCCAGCAGGCGCTGCTGACAAGCCGGACTATCCCTGCGTCCGTGCCTTGGTGGCTCGCTGGGGCACTCGCGTCACTCGAGCTCGGCGGAGGCAGTTCTATGCGAGTGGAGCGCCTCGAGAATCGGGGCGTCGCTGAAGCGGAACAGGTCGAGCGATCCGGGGCAGGTCTCATCGCAGTGGGCCGAGAAAGGCTGCCACGACGGTACGACGAACATGTCGCCACGCTTGACAGTCCAGGTGTGATCGCCGACCTTCACCTTGCCGCTGCCTTCGAACACCTGGTACACGGACGAGCCCACCTCGCGCCGCGAAAGGGTGCTGGCACCGCTTCGGATGCGGTGCATCTCCGTACGGATCGTGGGCAGCACATCGCGCCCGTTGCTCGGGTTGGTGAAGCGAACGGCCGCATGACCCGGGCTGAGCGTGGCTGCATGGCCCTCGGCTTCCAGGATCAACTGGTCTGCGAGCGCCTTGTCCGTGTCGACCCAACGGTAAGCGAGCAAGGGCGTGGCCACCGGGGACTCGGGCTGCGACAGCGGTCGCAAACCAGGGTGTCCCCACAAGTGCTCCGATCGCGAACGCTCGGGCGTCGACTGCTCGGCCGTGCTGACGCGTTCGCGTCCGAACTCGAAGAACTGCGACTCGGTGTAGTAGGAGAACGGAATGTCCAGCCCGTCGATCCATGCCATCGGTGCGCTGGCTGCGTTGTGGTGCGAGTGCCAGTTCCAGCCGGCCTGCGGCAGGAAGTCGCCACGCGACATGCGGACCGGATCGCCATTGACCACGGTCCATACGCCTTCGCCTTCGACCACGAAGCGGAAGGCATGTTGCGTATGCCGATGTTCCGGGGCGTTTTCGCCCGGCATCAGGTACTGGATCGCGGCCCACAGCGTGGGTGTGGCGAACGGCCTGCCGCCGAGCGCGGGATTGGCCAGCGCAATCGCGCGGCGCTCCCCGCCGCGGCCGACAGGGACGATGCGCCCGGCTTCGGCGGCGAGCTCCACGAGCCGGTCCCAACGCCAAACATGCGGGGCTGCCTTGCTGCGCGGGTGGCGGGGCATCAGGTCGCCGATCTCCGTCCAGAGTGGGACCAGCAACTCGCGCTCGAAGCCTCGGTAAAGCTGCTCGAGCGCCGGACTGGGGTCGGGCTGGGACGGGCCGGCGACGGCCTTCAGGTGCACAGGGGAGGGGACGGTATCGGCGGTCATCGGCGGTTCCTTTGCGGGGCTGCGAGCGCGACTGGTGCACGGCGCAGCTTGGCTGTTCAGCGTTGCTCTGGGGAGCCTTGTTGCATCATTCGGCCGGGCCGACCGTGAGGGTGATCTCTCCGACGCCGGCAACGCTGCCTTCGACGCGATCGCCCGGCTGCAATGCACCGACGCCCTCGGGTGTTCCCGTGAAGATCAGGTCTCCCGGCTCGAGGTGGTAGAACTTCGAGAGATCCTCAATAAGTTCGGGAATGTTCCAGATCAGCTTTGAAAGGTCGGAGCTCTGCCGCTCCTGGCCGTTCACGCTGAGCCTCAGGGCGCCCTGGTCGAGCACCTTGCCGGCCATTGGCACCACTTCGGATACGACGGACGATTGCTCGACGTCCTTGCCGAGGTCCCATGGCCGGCCTTTGTCGCGGGCAACCAGTTGGAGGTCCCGTCGCGTCATGTCCAGACCGCAGGCATACCCATAGATCAACTTGTGGGCGTCGTCGCGATTGACACGGAAGCCAGGCGCTCCGACCACCAGCACCAACTCCATCTCATGGTGGTAGTTCTTGGTTTCGGGCGGATAGGCGACGGTCACACCCGACTCGACCAACGTCGAGGGGCTCTTCGTGAAATAGAACGGGACCTCGATGGTCTTGTCGACGGGTCGTCCCATCTCCACCGCATGCGCGTGGTAGTTGCGGCCCACGAAGAAAAGCCGGTTGATGGGCAGGCGCTGCGAGGTGCCGCGCACCGGCAGCGAAGGAACGGCAGGGGGATTCCAGAGATAGGTGGGGGTCATGATTTAGGTCTGTTGAATGTGAAAAGCCGTCCGGTCGTTTTCGACCTTCAGAGCTTGGAAAGAGGGACCTGGAGGTCGGCGAGTTGTTGGGGATCGATGCTCGTGCGGCGCTCGATCAGGCGTCGCGCAAAGCGCAGGTCGCGTGCCGCGTTTGGCCCGAGCGCAGCGGCAACTCTGTCTGCCTCAAGAAAGAACATGACAAAGCTGTTGGAGCCCACGTCGCCGCGTACGACCACCTGGTGCCTGGGTGTCGGAAGGCCGAATATCTGCAGATTGACGTCGTATTGGTCGGACCAGAACCACGGCAGCGGCTGATGGTTCACCGTGGTTCCCAGCGCGGCGCGCGCGGCCGCGATCCCTTGCTCCTGGGCGTTCTGCCAGGACTCCAGTCGCATGCGTCGGGCAGCCCAGTCGCAGTGCCAGACCGCGACGTCGCCAGCGGCAAGAATGTCCGGATCCGAGGTCCGGCACTGGGAATCGACCAGGACGCCGCCTTCACATGCCAGACCCGCTTCGCGTGCGAGTTCATCGTTCGCGATCAATCCAACGCCGAAGAGAACCACGTCGCAAGCCAGCTCCCGTCCGTCGCTGAGGGTCGCCGTCAGGTCTTCGCCCGGCCCTTGGGCCAACCGCTCGATCCCCGCACCCAATTCGACCTGAACGCCATGCGCGGTGTGAAGCCGCAGCAGATAACTGGAAATCTCCGCAGGCACCGTGCGCTCGCACAGCCGGTCCATGGCCTCGACGACGATGACGTCCAGGCCCTTCTTTCGGGCGGTTGCCGCGACTTCCAGTCCGATCCATCCTCCGCCCACCACAAGCAGCCGCTTTCCGGCGACGAGCGCCGCTCCGAGCGCTGCCGCATCGCCGATGCTGCGCAGGGTGAAGATGCCAGGCAGGTCGGAACCCGGGATGCCCAAACGGCGCGCACGTCCTCCGGTGCAGAGGATCAAGCTGTCGTAGTGAATCGGCTCGCCGTGGCTCAGATGCAGTCGTTTCGCGGTCCTGTCGATGCGCGTTGCGCTGACATCGGGGCGCCAGTCGAGGTTCAGCGCATCGAACGCTTCCGATTTCTGCAGGTAGGTCGTGTCCGGGTGCGCATCGCCTGCGAGCACCGCCTTTGACAGGGGCGGCCTTTCGTAGGGGCGGTGAGGTTCGTCGCCGATCAGCACCACCCGGCCATCGAAGCCGTCGCTGCGCAGCGTCTGCGCAGCCCATCCTCCGGCCTGACCACCGCCCACGATCACGATCGTTCGGTCACTCATGGGGCCTCCGGGCCGCTGGGGAACGGTGTGTCTGTGCTCGGTGCGCGAGCATCGCCATGTGACGCATTGATGTCTCCATTCTTCTTGGCGCGAGGGGAAGCGGACGTTCGTGTTCCGCTTGTCGAACTGCCGTCCTGCAGCGGCGCTTCACGCCGCCGCAAGGGCATTGCCATGCAGCTGAATCAGCCCAGTGAAAGAAACACCCGACCGCCTTCGATCTTCACCGGGTAGGAGCGGATCGCTTCCGTCACGGGGGCGCACGTCGGTGCGCCGTTGCGCACGTCGAACTTGCCTTGGTGCAGAGGGCACTCGATCTCGTGTCCCTCCAGAAAGCCCTCGCACAGGCGGGCGTGTCCGTGGGTGCAGATGTTGTCGGTCGCATAGATCTGACCGTCCACGCTGTACAAGGCAATGTCGCGTCCGCCGACGAGCATGCCCACGACATCGTCTGCCGGTACTTCATCGACCGGAGTCGCGTCGGTCCATTGGAAATCAGGATGGCTCATGGGTTGCCTCACAACGGGTAGATGACGGAGTTCGGGATCATTTCGCTGTCATAGATGACCTGCCGCGAAGCGAATTTCAGTCCCTGTTCGGTCCGTACGACGACGTCGATGTAGCGCCCGACGCTGAAGACCGTCGAAAGCTCGGAGAGCTTGGTGCGAAACACCGCGTAGTTGGCCTCCGACTCGAAGCGATTGGCTTCGGCCTTCAGCACAACCGGTGTTCCGACAATGTGGCGCTGGTAGTAGGGGTCGTGAAACAGGGTTTCGCGAATCCCGTAGACACGGTCCTTGAGCATCCCCTTGCTCTCGAACGAGAGCGTCGCCAGCGGAAAGCCGCGGTCGTAGTTCTCTCGTGGCTGAAGCCTGTAGATGCAGTCTTCCGTGAAGAATTCGGGCCAGAGTTCCCATTGGCTGGAGCTGACGGCCTGGGCGTAGCTGGCGTAGAGCTGGGACAGTTCGAAGTAGTCTTTGAAGTCCACGTTAAGCCTCCATCACCTTGCGCCAGTACTCGTACATGCCCCGGATCAGGGTCTCGGTGACCATGTGATCCGTGTCGCCGACCTCGCGCCCGCCAAGCTCGGCGAGCGTGCGATGAAAAGGCTTCTGCTCAAAACCCTTTTGCGACAACTCGATCACTTCACCGTCGTCCGCGGACACGAATCCGGCGGGTCCGAAGAGATTGGCCTGACGCAGCCGGCGCTGCGTCATTTCTTCGGTATCGTCCTCGAATCCGAAGTGGGTCCAAACAAAATCGAAGGCGCCGGGGCCGCTCGGTTGGATGTGGCGCGTAGAGACGCTGTTGACCTGCTGTTGAAAGATCACGCTCGGGAACAGCGTCATCATCACAGCCGTCGGTCCGCCCCACCAGGGCTCCGGCACGATGTCGAGGAAGCGAGGGTCGTTGAGCTGCATGCTCTCCTTGAAGCTTGACACCTGGGTGACTTGGTCGGCCTTGCCGCTCGCACCGCGCGTTGAAATCATGGCGGCATGCCGATGGTGCCGGTCCATCCTGAGCTCCGACTTGTTGTCGGCACGCCAGAGGCCGAAGGTCACGAACCAGGTGTGCAGCAGACCCGGGTGGTACGGGTCCTTGATGTTCTCCTGCATCAGCTTCCAGTTGCCAGGAATGCGCTGGCGGTTGTAGCCGAGGATCTTCAGCTTTCGTCCGTTGAACAGCCGATCGAAATAGCCCAGGATCTCCGGCCCCATGAAGTCTTCGAGCGATTCGACGTTGGGGTCGAAGGAAGCAAAGACAACGCCCCCGCGGGTTGCAACTTTGAGTTTGTTCAGGCCATGCTCGGCGGGCTTGAAGTCGGCGGGCATCCCGCCGTTGACTTTTCCATCCTGCTTGACGCCCCGGCGGAAGGGCACTCCCTGCAGGTCGCCGGTGAGCGTGTAGTTCCACTGGTGATAAGGGCAGGTGAACCCCTCCGCCTTGCGGTTTCCATGGCGCTCGCGGCAGAACTGCATGCCTCGGTGAGCGCACACGTTCTCGACGACGCTGATGGAGTCCTCGGCGTCGCGCACCATGATCACGGAGCGTTCGCCAACCACCGTGCGCGTGAAGTCCCCGATCTCTGGAATCTCGGCTTCGAGGCCGACGTAGCACCAGTGGTTTCGGTAGAAGAGGCGTTCCAACTCTTGCCGATGCTGATCAGCCTCGGTGTAGGCCATGAAGGGGATCCGGCTGGTGCCTTGGTTTTCCCAGTGGATCTTCTGGGGGAAGACGGCTGATGTGTCATCCATGTTTTGTGTCTCCTGTGCTGCCGTTGGGGAACAGCGTCTTGTGGGTGCAGCAATGATCTCCATTCCCGTGCCATCGCTCAATAGAATATGGGGAATAGTTCAGATTGATTTCGCGAATGTGAGGCGCCATGGAGCTCAAAGACATCGACCTCAACCTTCTGGTCGTTTTCCATCAGTTGCTAGTCGATCGACGCGTCTCGAAGGTGGCCAGCAGCCTCGGCCTTTCCCAGCCGGGCGTGAGCAACGCGCTGGCTCGCCTGCGCAAGCTCACCGATGACCAGTTGTTCCTTCGAACGCCAAACGGCATGGAGCCGACGCCGTATGCGCAGCAGCTTGCAGGACCCACCGCGAGCGCATTGCAAGTCATCCACGCGGCCATCAACCAGAAGGCGTCATTCGACCCGTCGACTTCGAAGCGCGCCTTCACGGTGGGCATGACGGACATCGGCGAGATTTACTTCCTGCCCAAGCTGATGAAGGAGGTGGCACGTGTTGCGCCGAATGTGTCAATCAGCACTGTTCGGAACACGGCCGTGAATCTGCAGGATGAGATGGAAGCGGGTCATGTGAACCTTGCGATCGGTCTGTTGCCGCAGCTCAAGGCGGGCTATTTTCAGCGCCGGCTGTTCAAGCAGCAGTACGTCTGCATGTTCAGGCGAGGTCATCCCCTCGACAAGAAGACGGTTTCATTGAGCGAGTTTTCCTCGGCCGACCACGTCGTCGTGATCTCCGCGGGAACGGGGCACGGCAACGCCGACGAAATCCTTGGACGGAAGAAGGTGGTGCGAAAGGTGGTCCTCACCGTTCCGCACTATGTGGCGGTGGGCCACATCCTTCACGACTCCGACTTGGTGGCAACCGTTCCTGAGCGGCTCGCCCAGGCTTTGGCGGGGCCCTTTGGCCTGTCCTACATCCGGCACCCGGCCAAGCTGCCGGAGATTGCGATCAACCTGTTCTGGCATGGTCGCTTTCACAAGGACCCGGCCATCACGTGGCTGCGCTCGCTGATCGTCGGGCTGCATGGGGAAGGCGCGCCCGACTAGGGCTTTGAAGGTCGGCGCCTAGCGCCGTCTGAGCTTCTTCAAAAGCCAACAGGAAAGCACTGGCTCGGCTTTCCGATGCGACACCGATGTGTCGCAAAGTGTCGCGGCCGGGACGGCGCATCGCGACTAAGTCCTTGATTTGATTGAGATTCGCTTCGGGCATGCGATCTGCAGAGATCGTTGGGAGCGCATCACCAAACCAACTCAGGAGACTTCCCGCCATGTCCTCGCTCCCCGATTCCTCTGCCGCACTCGATGTCGCAACCGCATTTCGAGACGCCATGCGTCGCGTTGCGTCCTCGGTCACCCTGATCACCACACGCGATGCGAATGGCGAGCCTCACGGGATGGCCGCTTCCGCCGTCATTCCGGTGTCCATGGACCCGCCGGCCATCCTGGTGGCGGTGAATCGCACGTCAGGGCTGCATCCTGCGCTCAGCGCACAGGGGCGGTTCTGCGTGAACCTGCTGGCGGGGGCTCATCACCCCTTGCTGGGCGCGTTCTCGCAGAGTTCGCGCAGAGGCGAGCGCTTCGTTACCGGCGATTGGCAAGACAGCTCCGACTCGCTCCCTTGCCTGACCTCGGCACTTGCCGCGGTCTCCTGCGAAGTCGACCAGCGCGTCGAGTACGCGACCCACACTTTGTTCATCGGTCGCGTCACGGCCGTGCAACTGGCAGAGGGCCAATCGGACCCGCTCGTCTGGTTCGACGGAGCGGGCGTGGCCGTTTCGAGCCGCTGCAAGGCCGCTGCGGAACAAGCCGTGGCCTGAGTCTTTCCATGTTCCCCGCGCGGCATCCGCTGCGCTTTTCAACCCTGCAAAAAAGGAGACTTCATGAAACTCGGATTGTTCGGCATGCCTCTGCATCCACCCGCCCGGCCCAAGTCGGAAAGCTTCACGGAAACTACCGAGAAGATCGTGTACGCCGATGAAATCGGCTTCGACGAGGTGTGGATCGGTGAGCATATTTCCTGCACGACGGAGCCGATCTCGTCACCCCTCATCTTCCTTGCGTCACTGATCCACCAGACCAAGCGCATCCGCTTCGGAACGGGCGTCATCGCCTTGCCGAACCACCATCCGGCCGTGGTGGCCGCAGAGATTGCACAGTTCGATCACATGAGCAAAGGACGCCTGATGTTCGGCATCGGCCCCGGTGGCCTGGCCAGCGACATGGAGTTGTTCGAAGTGCTCGATGGTGCGTATCGCACCGAGCGCATGATGGAATCGATCGACACGATCCTCAAGCTCTGGTCGCAGGACCCGCCCTACGATATCCAGGGAAAGCACTGGAAGATCTCTCTGAAGGACATGGTCATCCCCGAGCTGGGCGTGGGCTTCATGCCCAAGCCGTACCAGCTCCCGCACCCCGAGATCTCGATGACCGCGATGTCGCCGTTCTCCGACAGCGTGAAGACGGCTGCAGCGCGCGGGTTCGGCGCGATGAGCGCCAACTTCTGTCCGGAGTATGTGATTGCCAGTCACTGGAAAAAGTATGTCGAGGGGTGCGAGTCCGCGGGCCGCGAACCCACCGGGAATGACTGGCGGGTCGCCCGAAACATCGTCATTGCTGCCAGTGATGCTGAAGCCCGTGAGCGGGTGATGGATCCGGCCGGCAGCAACTACTACTACTTCGACTATTTGTGGCGTGTTCTCAAGTCCGTGAACTACACGGCTGTCATGAAGGACGACCCCAAGCAGCCCGACGACGCCGTGACCGTTGAGCAACTCATCGAGAGCATGGTGATCTACGGATCTCCCGGCACCGTGGCGGACAAGCTGGTGGCGTTCCGCGAACGCACGGGGCCATTCCATGGACTGATGATGGCATCGATGGACGGATCCGGCGTCAACCGCGAATGGGAATGGGAGACCATGCGCAGGCTTGCACAGGACGTGATGCCGAAGGTGCGCAAGGCGTCTGTGCGGGGCTGACACGCAGTTCCGCCAGCGTGACACCAGGGGGCAAAGGATGCAAAATCCTTCGACAAGGGCCGGCTCCAGGCCCCCTGCAGGAGACAACGCGCTGTGGACAAAGCATCCCATTCGAACGTGCTGCGCGCTGCCGCAGTGCTCGCACCTATCCAGGATGAAGTGATGGAACGTGGGAGCGTTGCCGCGTCGAGAGAACGCTGTGTTTCGCTCCATGGCCTCAACCCGGAAAGGGTGGGTCGCCCTGGTGTTCTCACAGCGGTCGAAATCCAGGACCATCGCGAGCCCATCGCTGATCTTCTGTCGCTGTCGCAAGGCGAAGTACAACGCCTGTTCGAGCTCCTGGCCGAACAGGACTATGTCGTGATGTTGACTGACCCCCAGGGCGTCGCTCTGGGCTTTCGTTCGACCGAACTGGTTCTCGACGCCTGCAGCAATGCGGGCGTTTTGCCCGGCTCGATCTGGTCGGAGGAGATGCAAGGTACGAACGGAATTGCACTGTGCATCCGCGAGCAGAGGGCGCTCTCCGTCGTGATGCAGGATCACTTCGCTTCGAGCTTGGCGAGTGTGAGCTGTACGGTGGCGCCCGTTTTCGGCGCCGGCGGCCAGTTCGCCGCGGCGTTGAATGTCACGACGCTCCGGGCATCCGACCGCGCGACCCAGGCTGTGGTTCGCCAGGTGGTCATTGCGTCGGCGCGACGCATCGAGAACCTCTATTTCGATCGTCGCAATGTGGGACACACGATTCTTCGCGTGTCCAGGCATGGCGACTTCTGTGATGCGGCTGTCGAGTCACGCGTCGCCCTCGATTCATCAGGCAGAGTGCTCGACGCCACGCCGTTGGCGCAGCGCATTCTCCTTCCCGCAGGAGCGCCGTTGATCGGCCGCCCTTTGTCCGATGTCTGCGGAATGGACCAGTGGCAAAAGGCTTTCGACGGCAGGGATCTCGTGCTCCAGCTTGCAAGCGGCCAGCACTTCTTTCGCGTGGAGCAGCCGAGACGGCAGCTTCGCGCCGTCTCGGCGCCGGAGAAGCTCGATCGCACCTTCGACATCAGCCAGCCTGCGGTGGAGGAGATCATCGGAGACGACCCGGCAGTTGGCGAAGCGGTGTTGATGGCGCGCAGGCTCATGGCCCACCAGATACCGGTGTTCGTGCACGGAGAGACCGGAACAGGAAAGAGTGCGTTGGCGCGCGCATTGCATGTCGATGCAGGCGGCAGGCCCGACAAGTTCGTTGGTATCAACTGCGCCGCGATCACCGCGGAGTTGATTGAAAGCGAGCTCTTTGGCTACCGTCCCGGTGCCTTCACTGGTGCATCCCGGCACGGCTCGCGAGGCCGGCTTCTGGAGGCGGACGGCGGAACCTTGTTTCTCGATGAAATCGGCGATATGCCGTTCGGCTTGCAGACGCGGTTGCTGCAAGTGTTGTCAGATGGTGAATTCACGCCTGTAGGTGCGACGCGGCCGGTGCAAGTGCGCTTTGCCCTTATCGCGGCAAGTTTGCACGACGTGGCGCAACTGGTGCGAGAAGGGCGTTTTCGCGAAGACCTCTATTTCAGACTGGCTGGGGCTACGGTGCGCTTGCCGGCGCTGCGGCGGCGCGACGATCTCGAGCAACTGATAGAGCGGGCCGTGATTGGCGCCGCGCAACGCGTCGGACGGCGGGCTCCCGTGCTGACGGCTGCCGCCGTGAAGGCGCTGCTCGCGCACGATTGGCCCGGAAATTTACGTGAGCTCCACCATGCCATGCGATTCGCCGTTGCGATGGACTCGGACGGGAAGATCGATCTGGCCGATCTTCCTCCCCCTTTGGGGCAAAGAGGAGTGTCGCGAAACACTCGTCCGTCTGGCAGGCGTGCTGCGATCGAAGCGGTTCTGGAGCGCTGTGGATGGAATGTGTCTGAAGCTGCAATCTCGATGGGCGTGTCGCGCGCAACCCTCCATCGCCACATCCGAGAGTTGGGAATTTCTCGTCCCACCGACTGATACGCCTAGATGTCGAAAAGCATGACCGTCGCCGGCTCGGTTTGCAGGAGAAGGCAATTTCGATGGCTGCCTCTGGCAACTCAGCGGCCGTTGGATCGGTCTGAGCGTTTGAGGATGCTTTCCCGTTCGGTGGGATTCAAGCTTCCCAACGAGACCATTCCACCAGCACGCACTGACAGCGTTCGGGCTGCCACGCCTAGTCGTTCGGTCACTTCTGGAGTTGACTTCCGCTGAATCTGGTCGATCCGCTCGGCATAGGGCACTGTGAGGGCCGCAATGGCACACCCCCCTGAGTATCGAGAATGGGATAACTGATTGCGTAGAGACTGCGGACTGCTCGCGTGGACGAGCCAGTAAATGAAGGCGGCATACCGAGCAATTGAGCTCCTTGGTCTGGCAGGCTGTGTTGGGGACAGCGGTTGCACGAAACAAGACGACAAGTATCGTTTCACAGAACTCCTGCACGGACTTCACTCTGACTTCACTTGGGTCACGCACACTGCCTCTCGACAGTGGTTCGGCGCTGGTAAAGGCCAGGGAGAAAAAATCCGCTCAGGGAACCGCCTCGATGCCGACCGCTGTCGCTTTTCATGCTCAGGACTCACAGGCCCGACGGCAGAGCGTCGTCGCTGCAACGGCGCGGCACAATGCGTCCATGCCAAATATCGCCTCGATCCTCAAAGCCGAAATCTCCCGCGTTGCTCGCAAAGAAGTGCGCGCTGAGATCGAAACGCTCAAGAAGGCATCAGTCGCGCATCGCGCGTCGATTGCCGAACTACGTCGACAGGTGAATGCGCTCGAGAAGGAATTGCGTCGTGTTGCGAAGGGAGCGAAACGCCCCGCCACGACGCCTGATCCGGACAATGAAGCGGCAGCAGGCACGAAGCGCCGATTCAGTGCAACCAGGTTGGCGGCACATCGCGCAAAGATCGGGCTGTCCGCGGCGAGCTATGGGCAACTGGTTGGCGTGTCCGGGCAGACGATCTACCACTGGGAACAAGGCAAGGCACGTCCGCGGGCGGCGCAACTCGAAAGCCTTGCGGCAGTGCGAGACCTCAGTGCACGCGAAGTTGCGGAACGCCTTGCCACGCAATAGCGTAGCGCTGCAGCAATATGAGGGTTCGCGCGCATGATTGCTTGCGAGCCGAGCGCTAGGATGCGCCCTGAATATTCCTCGTACGTCCCTCGAATGGAGCCAGCATGATCGTTGAATGCAGTTTCAGCTCTGCTTCACCTCAGGGAGAGTCTTGGGCGCAACGATGGGGCGGCCCCGACAAAGGTCTCATTTGTTCTTGGCTCAGGGGAATCGAGAAGGCGAAGGAATCCCCCGAACTGGCTGCACAGGCCTCGCGTGGTGAATTGCCAAGCCTGCCCTGGGTCGGCGGAGGAAAGGCCATCAAGGCGGGCAAGCGGATAGGGGCGCTGCACTATCTGGCCATGTGGCAAGGACTACGCGGTGAGGACTTGTCCATCGATCTTGCGGCTGGAGCCACTCGCACATGCACCTTGACCGGTATGGCAGTCACATTCACTGGCGATACCTCTCTCATCTGGAAGGCAGCAAGCGAACCCGGGGGCATCGAGTGATCAACATCTACCAACGCCAGGCGACAGCCTTCCGAAACGAGATGCGCACTTCATGTGCGGCGCTGGTCGGCATCGTCCAAGGCATCATGTCTGACGGACATCTCAACGATGCCGAAATCGGATTCCTCAGATCATGGCTCACCGGCGCCGAAACAGTCGCCCTGACATGGCCAGGCACGGTGATCAAAGCCCAAGTCGAAAGCATCTTGGCGGATGGGCTTGTGACCGAGGAAGAACGCAGCCATCTCGCCGAAACCTTGCGCCAGCTCGTTGGCGGCAAGCTGGACGAGATTGCGGATGCGGGCTTCGTGACCGAGTTGCCAATCGATCGCCTCGAAGAGGTTGAGATCCCCAACAAGCTCTTCTGCTTCACCGGCGACTTCGTTTTCGGGCCACGCAAACTCTGCGAGCAAGCCATCGAAACGCGCGGCGGGACGATTTCAGGCGTTAGCAAGAAGCTGCACTACCTTGTGGTCGGCGGCCTTGGCAGTGCGGAATGGAAGCATGGCAGCTTCGGCACCAAGATCGAGAAAGCCATTCAGCACAAGGAGGCCGGGTGTTGATTGCCACCGAAAATTGACCCTCTGGGGGTGCGGATAAAAACTTGGACTGGTTTTATGTTGCAAGTCCAAGGCTCACCCGGTATTCGATAGGGCTGAGAGAGCCAAGGGAGATCTTGAT